>CAZJUB010000127.1:0-6083 GCA_964549075.1 uncultured archaeon
TTTTTATGCTTGAACAACCTTTATACACGGAATTCAGAGCGGATAAGTTATGATAATGAGTTATAATTCTTTGGTAAAATTAAGGAATTTAAAAAAACAAAATAATAATAAGAGAAAAAAAAGAAAATAAGATTTAATCATTTAAATCTTTGATGAATCCCCAAATATCTAGACCTAGATTGAGTAAGAATCCGCCTATTCTGATCCATAATATTGTAGAAGCTGTAAGTATTACAGCTATTACTGATAAAGCAAATTCTGCTCCAAAGATAAGCCATTCTTCTATAGTAGCTGTTGCCATAACTCCTCCTAGGATTTCAACAAGTTTCCAACCACCAGTGACTGCAAAATTTATCCATGATTTCAAAGCAATAACAAATTGAACACCATAAATCTGAATTTCTTTTGCAAATTTTCCAAGAAAATCTATGATCCAAGTAGCAAAAGATGTCACTTTTCCTTTAAAAGCATTATAAATTGTAGATGTTTGTATTTTGGTGACCACTTTACCAACTATTCCCGCATCTTTACCAAGAGAGATTGCTCTTGCAAGGTCATATTTGACAACCAAAGCATGCAATAATATTACTGCACCGATAAAATCAAGTGCAAACATCGCTATCCACCAAAGTATCTCAAAAGAATCTAAACCTACTTGAGGTGGAGGAGGAGGTGGGGGAGGAGGTGGAGTAGGAGTAATTGGTCCTTCATCTATAGGCATTAAAGGTGTATATCTTTTAATTCCGGAAATTATTTGCTGATAACAATTAATTGCATTATCAATATACTCAAAATTATTTGTTAGAGCAAATAGAGCGATATTAGATGCAATAGTAACATCAACAGCATCTCCAAAAGTCAGAATATGGTTGTTAGTTGTAAATTCTCTAATATTCGAAGAATAACAAGACAGGAAATAATCAGAATTTATTGTTAATTCAGATTCTTCAACCATTTCTTTCCACGAGATAACTCCGTCATTTGTCTCTATTCCAATTTCATTTCCGTGGCCTATCCATAACACAGGTCCTATGACTCTTGAAATAGTCAGAGCATATCTAAGTGAGTGATAGTCAACTACAATTGCATTTGGATAATTTTGAAGGATTAAATTAATAGCTATAGATATAGTTGAATCACCTTTTTTCATTGAAACTAGAAGAGTTGTATTTAATGGTTGAGAGTAGGTAACGACTAATGGACTAGATAAGAGAATCAGAGAAATTATAGTTGTAAATACTATTTGTTTTCTCATAAACTGAACTTACTTCGATTATTTTTCCAAAGAATCGAATATAAATACATACTACGAAGTTGTATTTATTAGTTTCTAGGATATTTTAAAAGAGATAATAAATCAAACTAAAAAGAGAAAAAAACAAAAATGTCTAAACAAAAAGAAATACATTATAAAATATTAACGAACCTATTGCACCACCAAACTCCTATGAGAGATTGAACCATGTTGCAATCCTTCATAGATATATGCTATTTCTTCTTGGTCACCTTTCATTCCAAGAACATATAACAGAGGTATATAATGCTCATAGGTTTGAAAACCTCTTTTATTTAGAGACATTTTCTCGTAATTAAACAATGACGATAGATCCATTTTATTAATAGCATTTTTTTGAATAGCATCCAATTCCATTGCCCACTTAAAAGGTTCAGACTCCATATTGTATTTCATTTCTCTAAACGTATGTATTAAATTCCCACTTCCTATAAACAAAATATTTTCTTCACGAAGTTTAGAGAGTTGTTGCCCAAGCTCGAAGTGAAATTGGGGAGGTTGGTTTATATCTAAGCTTAGTTCTATTACAGGAATCTCACCAGAAGGAATAAGGTTTTGTAAAACTATTGTAGCTGCATGATCAATTCCCCATTCTGTTGTTGTTTTTATTACATCAGGAAGAAACTTTGCTATCTTGTTTGCGAGTAAAGATGAACCTTTAGCTGGGTAAACATACTCATAGAACCTTTGAGGAAAATTATAATAATCATAAACCATTTTTGGATGATCACTTGCAGTAATATAAGTTCCATTAGCCATCCAATGCGCAGAAATTATAACGATTGCTTCAGGATGATGTTGTTGGAAAAGTGTTTTTCCAAAGTCATGTAAAGATTTGGTAAAATCATTTTGCTCAAATAAATTGTAAGGCGAACCATGACCGATAAACAAAGTTGGAATTTTACTCATATGTTCCAGTGAAACAATATCTTCTAAAATGTTCTTAAAAAACAAAAAAATACATGAAACAACAAAAAAAAAGAAATGATTAACTTAAAACTTTTCTTTCATCATTTTCAAATTATTTAGTATTACTTCTAGATCTTCTTCATGCTCAACTTCGTCTTCCATGATTTCTACAACCATGTTATAAGTGACGATATCCTTTCCAGCTGTAAGTTCTACTAGTTTATCATAGGTTTCAATTGCACATTGTTCCCCTTTGATATTTTGTTTAAGTATTTTTAAAACAAAGAAATCTTCAGGTGCTTCATATCCACAATTTGTATCCTTATACCAATCTTCAGGTTTTAGTAGAGGTGTTCCTCCGAGTTGGACGATCCTTTCAACTAACATATCAGCATGACGAAGTTCGTCTTCAGCATGTTCCTCTAATTCACCAATTACAGCACTACTCATAGGTCCTTCTATAACCCTAGCGCCAATCCAATATTGATAGTAGGCTAGCCATTCATCAGCTAAAGCTTTGTTGAGTAGTTTGATTAATTTATCTAAATCTAAGTCTTTTATTATTTTTCTACCGACTGTTCCCATAGTTATCACTTGAGTTTTTTTCTTGACAATTTTTAAGTTTAATTCTTTAAGCTTAAGGTTTTAGTTTCATGTATTCTAATTTAGAGTATGCATTCAAAAAAAAGTTGAGAGAGTTTACTCTCAAATTTTTAAATTTAAATCTTTATCACTTTCTAAGATGAGTTCAATTACCTTTCACGCCTTTAACGATGCGATCACCAATATCCTTATCGATGTTTCTCCAGTATTCAAAAACTCTTTGCAACACGGATTCAGACACACCTTTCAAAGCTCCAATAACATTGGAAACTAATAAGTCGCGCTGTGCGTCATCCATAACCTTACGAACCAAAGTGCCAGGTTGGACAAAATCGTCGTCATCTTTGCGTTTGGTATAGGCTGCTCGAATGAAATCACCACTGACACTCCAGCCAACCTCAGGATATCGATTAGGATCAGCCTTAGGACCACCTTTTGAGTTAGGTGCATATACTGGGTCGGAAACTTTCTCAACTCGCATCGCTCCACCTTTGCTGTAGCTGTGTACTGGTGCTTTGGGTCTGTTAACTGGAATCTGCTTGTAGTTGACTCCTAAACGAGCTCGATGAGCATCAGCATAGGATACTAAGCGAGCGAGAAGCATTTTATCTGGACTTGCACCGATACCAGGGACTAGATTGTTTGGTTCAAAAGCTGCTTGTTCAATCTCAGTATGAAAATCGGTTGGATTGCGGTTCAACACTAACTGGCCTACTTCGTGTAAAGGATAGTCTGCGTGTGGCCACACCTTGGTCAGATCGAAGGGGTTGAATCTATAAGTTGCTGCTTCTTCAAATGGCATAATCTGGACTTTCAAGGTCCAACTGGGATTATCTCCCCGTTTAATCGCTTCGTGTAAATCTCGACGGTGATAGTCGGCATCAGTACCTGCAATCTTGTCTGCTTCTTCTTGAGGTATACACTCTATACCTTGGTTTGTCTTGAAGTGATACTTCACCCAGAAACGTTCGTTCTTGGCATTGTACCACATATAAGTGTGGCTTGTATAGCCATTCATATGTCGATAACTTCTAGGGACTCCACGATCACTCATCAAGATGGTAACCTGATGAGCTGTTTCAGGTGAAAGTGTCCAAAAGTCCCACTGCATATCGGCATCTCGCAGTCCGTTGTCCGCACGGCGTTTTTGAGAGTGGATGAAGTGTTGGAACTTCATGGGATCGCGTATGAAAAAGACAGGTGTATTATTTCCCACCATGTCATAATTACCTTCAGTGGTGTAAAATTTCACTGCAAAACCACGGACATCTCTCCAAGTGTCAGGACTTCCACTCTCGCCAGCTACGGTAGAGAATCTAGCCAACACGTCTGTTTTCATGCCCGGTTGGAATACAGCTGCCTTTGTATAAGCTCTGACATCCGTTGTTACCTCAAAGTAACCAAAGGCTCCAGAACCCTTTGCGTGAGGTTGGCGGTCTGGAATCATCTCTCGATTAAAGTTAGCCATCTGTTCCATCAGATAGTGGTCTTGTAGCAGAATAGGACCGTCAGGTCCCACTGTAAGAGAAAACTCCTCGCTAGCTACCGGAATCCCAGCATCTGTTGTTGTTATTTTTTTGTCTTTTTTTCCTTCCATTTTTATATCTCCTTTAGACAAATTATTTAAAGGATAATCATTATTTCTTAATAAAGAGTACTATTTAAATGTTCTTGAAAAGAGCAGTTATTTAGAAAGTATTAAAAACACATATCAAGTTCAATTGTTGGGGTTAGGTATGTCAAAGGTATCAGAAGAAGAGATAATCAAGATTTTAAAAAAGCACAAACTTAAGGTAACCCCACAAAGATTGTCAATATGTAAAATTGTTCTTTCTTCCACAGAACACCCATCAGCTGATCAGGTTTACAACTTAGTTAAGAAAGAACATAAAACAATGAGTCTAGCAACTGTCTATAAAACATTAAACCTTTTAGAACATATAGGTTTAGTTAATGAATTGCGTTTTAATGGTGATTTCACCAGATACGATCCAAAATCCACATTGCATATTAATATCGTATGCCCTAAGTGTATGAAAATCAAAGATTATGAATCTGATAAACTAAAAGAGAATTGGAAACAGATTATAGCGGAGATCAGAGGAGAAATCAAAGGACAGAGAATTGATGTATATGTAATCTGTGAAGATTGTTATAGTTAGAGAATTTTTGGTTTATTTTTTTAATAGATATTTTTCTAGCTTGTTTGTAGGTCTTAATTATTAACATATTTATCAAAACTATCTTTTAAATAAGGAGTATAGAACTCAATAAGACAAAGTAAGCAAGTGGTTAAGTTGAATAGACGGCATCAAGCTAACAAAAGGTGGTGGGACAAAAGTTCTTACAGATGGAAGGAAAAACGTGAGCACAAATGGAAAGAGTGTTTAACTTACCCATATTTAGGTTTTCCAAGAAAAACCTTATTTTGATACTAGACCATTGGTTTCATATTATAACAATGAGACTAATGAGTTTCTAGAGATAAATGAAGTTCCTGCTGAGACCAACAAAACAAGTTTTGATGCAGTTTATGAATATCATTGGACTTTAAGTGACATACTCAATCCTTTATTTGATACAGGACTAAAACTGGTTAAAATATTGGAAGAATCTGCAGAGAGAGAGAGAGAGTTCTATGAAGAAAATATCTTTACAGAAGATGACAGTAATTTAGATTATCTTGATTGGTATATTAATCCAAAGAAAGGTTTGCCTTCATGGTTGACTCTACTAGCAAAGAAATAACATTAGACAAGATTAGGAGGAAGTCCAGTTAATTGTAAACTCAAGTCCCATAATTCTTTTTGTTTAGTCTTATCTAAAGCAAGTTTATTTGGCTCTCGTACTTCCATAATATGATAATATTTTCCTGTTACTTTTTCTACTTCAGGAGATGAAGCTAGATATACAGAAGTTTCAGCACCTTCCTTAACAGGTTTAGCTTTTCGTTTTACTATGGCATTCAAAGGTTTAAGAATAGTATGATTTATTCCTAAATCTGTTCTGATAAATCCTGGATGAAGGCAATTTACCGTAACAGCAGTATTTTTGAGTTTGTTAGCTAAGTAGAATGTAAACATAATATTGTAAAGTTTAGATTCTGAATATGCTTTTAGCATATTATATCTTCGCTTTTCCCAGTTATAATCATCAATTCTTAACTCTTTAACATTATAATTTGAAGCAGATGCTACACTCACTATTCTAGAATAGTCACTTGCTTTTACTAATTCTAAAAGCTCAACCACTTTTAAATTAGAATTTGCTTCTTTCA
>CAZJUB010000128.1:0-6057 GCA_964549075.1 uncultured archaeon
CAATTTCATCTCAATTAGCTCTTATATTAGAACATCAAAAGTTCAGAAAGAAGATGTGATACTCTTCTGGAACACTAAAAGTTCTGCTGATATGTCAGACTATATTAAGAAAACAGACTATCTAGATTTACCTAAAAAATTCCACAAGTTCTTTGCAGAATTAGAATAACCTCAGTGATAATTTGAGAATGAATTAATGTTGAGAATCAGCTTACCTCGATCAATCATATATCAGCCAGGGGTAACCAAATCATCTTCTCAACATGTTAAAATCTCAGAAATATGATTTAATTCTTTGGTTTGATATCATCTTCGAATTAGTGTGTTTTATATTCTGACTTTAATAATCCATAGTAATAAAGACCAAATCGTTTATTGTTTTCAATATTGCACTCTCTAAAATGACCTTCCTTAACAAAATTCAATCTTTCAGCTAATTTATAGCTTCTTTCATTAGTATCTCTTGTAATAAGAATAATTTTGTGAGCTTTAAGTTCATCGAAAATGAACTCCATAGATCTCTTTACAGCTTCAGTTGCTAATCCCTTTTTGGTATACCCTTGATCAAGATAATATCCAATCTCAAATGACGGTACTTGCCATTTATTCGGTTCAATCCAAATATTTCCAATGAACTCCATAGTTTCTTTTGACCAGATTCCCACAACAAAACGAGTTCGACTGATGAAATCTGCGGATAATGAACGTACACGAACTTCTGCATCTTCAAGAGATTGAACATCTGTTGCTTCATCTACGTGTTCTTTTAGAAGTTCTCTATTGTTATTCCGTTCTAATAAATCGAACAATCCTTTACCGTCTCCCTCCTCAAATTTTCTGATAATTAATCTATCTGTTTCAATTTGTGAATGTAAACCAAGTAGTTGTTTAATCATTTCTTTTTTTTCTTTAGTGCTCATTTTTGTTCATTCCAAAATAACTTTCTTTGATTGATGTTTTATGAGTCGGTCCTTTGATTTTTCTTAAATCGAATAATGGCATATCCAACAATAGTTATGTGAATTGCAATAGCTATTATTACACTTATTATGTGAGTTAATGGGGAAATTGTTGCAAGTTGTGGTAACTTAACTAGTGTATAGATACTCAATGGCAAATTCAAAAAAACACTTGCAGCTAATCCAGGATTATAACGTAAAAATCTTAATGCACCTATAATGTGGATTGTTCCGTTTATAAGAGAGACATAGATGATCCATATCCCGCCATTTATCCAAAATGAGGAAACAGCAGCAAAAATGGGAAAGCCTAACCATACAACGGGTATATTTATCCAAAAAATACTTCTATCATCTAAAGGAATATCTTTTTCTTGCTTGAAAATGACTTTATTTACGAAATCTTTGAATCCCCCAGGACAAGCATGTTCTTCAAATTGATGTATGAGATAAATTGGTACTTGCAACCAGATTAAGAATTCTATCAGAGAGAATCTATTAAAATAGGTTCCTAGAATGATTAAACTCAAAAAAGCCATTGGAAGACACATTGGAGCCCAATGTTTGTAAAGATAATCCAATAGACGCATTGTTATCAAAACTTTAGTTTAGCAGAGATATAAAAGAATTATCTAAATTTAATTTCTAGAGTATCTTATTATAAGGTACTCTTTACTTTCTAGGAACCCATTATTCAATAAGGGAGACAATACAAGAAGGTAGGTAGATTTGGCGTGTAATTCTTCTTTGAATGGTTCCAAGAATAATTTCATACAATTATGGACTTCCACGCAATTTCAGATGCCGTGATAATCTCTTCTTCATCCATCCTTATAATATTGCTGAAATGCAATCTGAGAAGAGTTATTATAGGCATGAATGCAAATGAAGTTAGGATAGGAATTGGAAGATTTTGAAATACGTTGTTCCTTATCCCTATAGATAAAAAATCCCTCGTGTAGTTGCTTAGCTCGAATTCATCCGTTTTAAGCTCTACCATCATCTTGGTTTGTTCAAATTGTTCTCGATATTGAACATATTCGGGATGGTTCATGTAAAAGGAGAAGGAATTAATCCAAATAGTATCAAACTGCTCTTTTATAGACATATATGAATCAATACTTGTGAGAACAGCTTCACTTGCTTTCTTTCTTATATCACAATAAATAGTAGTTAACAAATCTTCTTTATTTTTGAAATAGATGTAGATAGTAGCGGGAGATACATTGGCTTTTTTAGCTATTTTAGATATGGAAATACCTGAGAAGCCTAATTTGTTTGTTAATTCAATTGATGATTTTACAATTGCATTGTATTTCTCCTGATCTCGAGTTCTCATAGCAATTCATAAGTAAATGTTCATTCATTTAAATTTTTATGTTTACTATACTTTGATCCTCCCTTTCCGGACGGCTTAATTTCAACATCTATAATAGGAACATTAATAAGTGAACATTCATTCATTTATACTGTTTGCTATTGAGTGATGAAAAATGAATAACACAAAAAACGATGATCAAACCTTTAACATTCCTAATTCTATTTCCAGAATAGACCTAGAGAAAGTTAATTGTTACCTTGTAGAAACAGAAGAGGGCTTTATTCTCATAGATACAGGTTTCACTAAAAGTAGATTAGCAATTGATGAATTCTTATTAAATATAGGGATAACTCCTGAAAATCATAAACTAAAATTGATACTTCTAACACATGGTGATTTTGATCACACTGGAAATGCAAAATTCCTAAAAGAGAAATATGGTTCAAAAATTGCTCTACATGAAGATGATATAGGAATGGTTGAACATGGTGATATAAGCTGGAATCGCGGTATGAATGTATTTATGAGAATGATGGGAAAGATAATGACTGTTATTTTAGGGATGCAATTGAAGAAAGAAGATAGGTTTGTACCTGATATTATTCTTGAGAATGAGCAGAAACTTCATGAAGCTGGGTTATCTGCTAGAATAGTTACCCTACCAGGACACTCAAAAGGATCCATTGGAGTTCTAACCGAAGATGGGGATTTCTTCAGTGGTGATGTTCTTGAAAATACAGACAAACCAGGTCCTGCAAGTATGGTCTCCGATAGCAATGCTTTGGAACAAAGTATCGAAAAAATAAAATCTTTAGAGTTTAATTATGTATATCCCGGTCATGGCAAGCCATTTGAGAAGAAATCACTTCTATGAAAATCCTCTGTTTCTGTTAAAAACTAAACTCTTTACAGTTACTGGGAAAGCTTGACCCGAATAAAGTGGTGCTCCTATGTCTATCCAATCTCCTTCTTCTAATTCTAATTCATCCATACAAATTAGATTGTCTTGTAACGATGTATCTCTTCGAAGAGCAATGCCTACAGATCCACCCATGTCTTGATCAAATATTAGTATCACCATTTTTTTATTAGCAATAGAATTGGGTAAAGCTTCCTCAATAGCCTTAGCAAAATCTGTCAGATAGAAATTGTTCCTGTAGATAGGATCCTTGAAGTATAAGGCAACTAAATCTTCACCTTCCTTCATATCAAATCGTCTGAAAGCAATTTCGATTTCCTTCTTCAGTTTCTCAGGGGTGAAATTCTCTTTTCGAATATTTACGTTAATAACGGGTATATTTTCAAGAGGGAACAAAATGCTTTTATCGAAATAGCAAGTAGAACCAGACACTGAAAGTGAAAATGCGCCAGCTCCTATAACTGTGGCTCTGATTTTGTTTTTTGGTTCAAAAACTGGTAGTTTATATTTTTTCATTAAAGCCTTGATTTCTTCAGCAAGATAAACGCCTATATCCTCATAGGTATTTGCTGTTTCATAGGATTTTTCTGGTATATAGATAAATTCTGCAACTCCTCCTGAGAAAGAGTATCCATTGATAGGAGTTGAAAAATCCAAATCTTCTGTCATCATTAGATATTTAGCAATCTTGCTTTTGGCGGATTCTCTCATGACCTCAATCAAGGCTTTTGCATATTCCTTAGCAACTAACTTGACGTCTTTTTCTGCTATAATATCTCCTATTTTATAATCTAAATTAAGTTCTTTGAATACGAATTCTGTAGGTTCATCTATTCTCAAGATTTTGAAATACTTGTCAATACCAAGTAATCTTCCTCCAACATTAATACAAGAAGTACCTATAACTTCCCCTTTGGATGCTATAGCTAGATTACTGGTTCCTCCACCAATATCTACGTTCATAATTGTATATCTTCCCTCGTCTAAAGTATAATCTACAATGCCGCTTCCCATTGCACTTAACAGAGACTCAAAATTAGGTCCTGCTGCTGCACTGACGAATTTGCCAGATGTTGAGGATAATCTTCTTACGATTTCCTCTGCATTTTGTTTCTTAGCTGTTTCACCAGTAACGATAACTGCCCCTGTATCCACCATCTCTGGAGATATTCCGGCATTCTCGTATTCCTCCTCAAAGAACTTTACTACAGCATCGATATCTATAGTGAATCTATCAATTAAAGGAGTGTCAATAATATTTCCCTCATAAATTATTTTACGACCAACGAGATAAAAACGGTTAGACATATTCATGAAACTCTGCTCTCTTCTCAGAGTCAAACCTGAAAAAATAAGATGAGATGTAGAAGAACCAACATCAATTCCAACACTTAAAACATTCAAGTATTCTCCATTATCATCATTTGCTTGACCAATAATTGCAGGAAAAATTTCTGCTATTCTTTTCTTGTTTTGTTCTAGTTTTTTTAGTTCTTCTTCTGGATATCCCATCAGTTCCCTTGCTGATTTAACTTTGAAAGTTTCTTTATCTTGTTTTAATTTGAAAGAATCTTCTGTTATATTTACGATTCTAATCTCTAATTCTTTATCATGATGTTTAGGTAATTCTATTGTTTCATCTGAATTCAGCAACAGATTCTTTAAATCCTCAGGAATATCCAAGAATTCCTTACAGACGGTACAGAAGAACTTAATAGTAGTTGTCTGGTCACTACCTGGCATTACCGGACCGTCTTCAGAAGGACGACGGATTTTGTTATCTGCTTTTCTTTGTATTCCAGCTAGAGTAATATCAAACATTTCTGCCATTCTATCGCATATGTTATCAAAGATTTGCCCTGATTCTATTATTAATTCAAGAGCTGGTCTAAATTCAGAAATTAGTCGATAAAACTGTAAGAGTTCTGTATTATCTTCTTCTTCATGTTGTTTAATCAATTCATCATATTTGTTCTCGAAAATTTCCTTCAACTCTTCAGCGTTCTCTTTATTGTATTTATCCAAGAAAGCGTGAACAGTTCCAACAATATACCATTTTTGAGTTGCAAGATCAACTTTGATGTTTGGTTCATTAGCAGAAGTTTCAGACATATATCCAAAAAAAGAGCATTTTGTATAAATACATTTTTATATTTTAAACATACAATAATGTATTATGAGTGAGCCCATCAATAGACGAACGATGCTAGAAAGAGCTAAAGCAATTTTCGATTTTATAGAACAATTAGATGAACCTTTCACCAAATCTCAACTACAAGATATAGGTCTAAACCCTGCAACAGCTGATAAGTGGTTAAATCTTATTCTATTTATTCAAAAAAAACCTCGACTTCGTTTAATCAAAACTGGAAGAATTACAATAATTGATAAGCATGAACAAAGATTCCACACGATGAGTAGGGAGATATTTATGGATTCAACAAAGAGTTATGAGGAAAGATTTAATGCTCTAAGAGATTATTTTAACGCCCTTGTAACTTCAGAAAGATTAAGAGGTCAAGTTGAAATTCCAATAACTACAACATATTATACAGATATTGAAGAAAAGAAACAAGAAAATTTAAGGAAATTGAGAGAATCCAATTTCCAATAGTTCTTTATGTGCTTATTTCAGAATCCCTATAAAGTGACTGATTTTCAACAATCAACCGAATTAATGGACTCACAGACCACATTATTTTTTCCATAATCATTTAAAACTCTGATATTAAGGCAACAACATCTGGACCAGTATGAGCAGAAATTTTAACTCCTTTACATCTTTTCGTTATTTTGACATTTATAAAGTGTTGTTTTAATTCACTTTAAATTTTTGAAGCTAATTATTCATTATTAAA
>CAZJUB010000129.1:0-5904 GCA_964549075.1 uncultured archaeon
ACTATCTCCATTTCTTCTTTAACTGACTTTACAATCTTTGAATGAAATGCTGTAGACACTGAGAGTCTTTTTGCATTGATTCCCTTCGTCTTTGCAATTTCAAGGACTTGTTCTATTCCTTCAATTTCACCCGAAATCACAGTTTGATTTTTTGAATTATAATTAGCAATTGTGATGTAATTGTTTTTTACTTCATGAACAATTTCTTTCACTTTTTCAATTGGTGCTAAGATAGCAGCCATAGCTCCTGGAACGGAGTTGCCTGCTCTACTCATTGATTTTCCTCTTTCAATAACTGCTCTCAATCCATCTTCAAAAGATAGAGCTCCAGCAACAACTAAGGCAGCATACTCACCTAAACTATGACCTCCTAAAAGATCAGCTTTTATACCTTCTTCGGCTAATAGACTTGCTATTGCTACATCTACAACAAATATTGCGGGTTGTGTGAATTTTGTATCAGTCAATCGTTTCTTATTAGATTCGAGCGAAAGTTTGTCTGAACCAAAGACAATTTCTTTGAAGTTGTAACTATAGTAATTATACCATATTTGTTCAGCTTTGTCAAAGAATCCTTTAACTATGTCAGAATTTTCATACAATTGTTTAGCCATACCTAAATACTGACTTCCTTGACCAGTAAACATGTAACAAAGCTTTGGTTTAATACTTTGAAGTACAATCTCTTTCTGCTCCATTTCCTGAGAGGACACAGGAACAGAAACTATTGTTTTGTCTTGGTATTTAATCTTTAGAGGATTGTATTCTTCTAAAATTGCATGATAATTTGTTCCACCAAAACCAAAAGCTGATACACCAACTCTTCCTACTTCAGAGTTGTCTATACGCCAATTTTTTGTTTCAGTATTAATGGAAAGATTTGATTCAGTCCAATTTATGTTAGGATTTAATTTATCAATATTTACTGAAGGTGGTAATATTTTATTGTAAAGAGCTAACGAAGCTTTAATTACAGAAGCGATACCAGCAGCACTTTTCAAGTGCCCTATTTGACTTTTAATAGAACTAACTGCTACTTTCTCATTTTTATTTCTAGTAGCGAATATATCTTCTAACACTTTAAGTTCTACAGCATCTCCAACTATTGTTGATGTTCCATGTGCTTCAATATAATCGATTGCATTTGTATCAAGGTCAGCTTTTTTAAAAGCCATCTCAATAGCTTGTTTCTGTCCTTCTGGATTTGGAGCTGTTATACCTTTTCCTTTTCCATCTGAGGATGAACCAATTGCGGTGATAACAGCATAAATTTTATTCCCATCTTTGATAGCATCTTCAAGACGCTTTAAAACAACAAATCCTGCTCCCTCACCCATAACAAAACCATCAGCTTTTTCATCAAAAGGTCTTGAACCTTCAGCAGATAGAGCACCAATTTTACAGAACTTAACATATGTAGATATATCCATTGACCTATCTGCACCACCTGCAAGTGCTACATTAAATTCACGAGAGAGAAGTGAGTTAACTGCAGTATCAATGGCTGCAATACTTGATGCGCAAGCAGCATCTGTTGTCATAGATTTTCCAGAGAGATTAAACACATTTGCAATCCTTCCTGCAATAACATTAGATAATTCTCCAGGCATTGAATCTTCTGTAATAGTTGGTATCTTTGAATAATAGTTTTCTCTAAGATCACAAACAAGTGTTCTTTGTTTTTCTGCAGAGAGAGATTGGAAAATTTCGTTATTTTGAATATCTTTAATGAATTCCTGAACGAAAAGACGTTTGTTAGAAGAACGTTGATTTTCTCCACCTAAAGAATTTCCTACAATAATTGCAATTGGTAATCTTGCTTTACCATCTGTAGGTATTCCAGCGTCCTCAAGAGCTTGTTTAGCAGAATCTATCGCCCATTTTTGAACATCATCCATTTTATCTGCGATTTTAGGTGGTATTCTATAATTTACTGAATTGAATTTATAATCTTTAATAAAAGAACCAATTTTAGAATAAGTTTTATCCTCGACATTTTTGTCTTCATGAAAATAAAGCTCTGAACTCCATCGGGTTTTAGGTACTTCTGTTATTGAATATTTCTTAGAAATAATATTTTGCCAGAATTGATCTGCATTAAAAGCATCTGGAAATATACAACCTAATCCCACTATAGCAACACGATTTTCAATAGAAAGAGATAATTGTTCAGTTTCTGATTCTTCAATCAAATCTTGTTTCTGGAAATAGTTTTCTATTTCTGCTATTTGTTGTCTAGCAAAAGTTTTTCCAAGAACAATAACATCGTAATGTAAATCTCTTATTCTAACTATATTTCTCTTCAAACTGATAAGTTCTCCCGCCATGTAACAACCATTATTATCTTGAATTTTTTTGCTAGCAGGGATAAATTGTGTAGATTCTGTACCTGGTTTGTGATCTGTGTTCCAAATCTCTGCTTTAGTTGCGATACGTAGAGCGCCTAAGTTATCTTTTTCGTATAACTCTTTTCTCTCTTGAATTGGTTTACCTTCTCTAATTCGATCAAATTCTAGTTTCAGTGTTTTTGACACAAAAGTTGAAGGTACAGCTCTAGCACGTGTGTTAACAGTAGTTCCGATTACCTTTGTTTCATCTGAATTTAGCAACAGTTCTTGATATCTTGACTGTAAAGCTTTAGTCTCAGTTATCTCCTCAGTAAATAGATACGCAGTCCCCATCTGGATTCCAGGAGAGATATATTCTAGATGATTTGACACCATAGCTGCTAGCATTGCTGTGCTTTTTTCGTCACTTATACCTCCTGCAAAAATTATGTTCAACTTCTCTGTAAAATTCTCTTTTTCCTGTTCAACATATTGTATAATTGTTTCCCACAGTGTCATTGAGGTCTGAGTACCGATATGTCCTCCACATTCATTTCCCTCCAAAATAAGAAACTTAATTCCATTTTTTATAGCATCAACAAATAACGATAAAGCTGGTGTATGCATGATTACACTAGTTCCTTCATTTTGTATTTTTGACGCTAATTGAACAGAACCAGCTGCTAGAAGGCAAAAAGGAGTATTGTTTTTTTGGATTAACGAGATATGTTCATCTCTTCTCTCCTTTACAACTTCTAAACCTATTATACCTGCAGCATAGGTTTCGTTCTTAGGATAATTTTCATTAAAAATTTGATAAAGCTCTTCTGTTTCTTCTTTAAGTAATCCTCCAAATGCTAAAACTGGTAAAGCTCCTTCCTCTTTAACTTTTATAGCAAAATCAACATTATCTGTGACATTAGCCATTGGACCTTGGATAATGGGGTATTTGGTGTTTAATTCTTTGGTTAGTTCACTACCTTCTTCGAATGCCCAATTAATTGAAAGATTGAACATTTGTGAATTTACAATCCTTCTTATACCTACCAAGAATGAAGATAAATCACCAAATTTCATCAAGATAAATTTTGCAAATCGAAGTCCTATTCCAAAAGGAAGAAAAGCATGTTTTATATCTGAATCAGATAGAAAAAGAGAATTTGATAAAACCTCATTTATCTTTTCGTAAAGCTCATTAGAGTTCTCATGAGTTATGCTCTTCTCAAAATTCTTAAACTCTCTAATCCACTTATTAGCTATTTTACCAACTATTCTAAACTTGGAATCGAAACTTTCACCTATTATATAAGTATCATTTTCATCTAATACTGAGAGATAAGTCTTAGTTTCTTCTGAGAGAGGTGATTCTGGAAGAAGAGACAATTGTTCGTCTAAAACTACTCCTAAAGCACCTCCAATTAAGGTACTGATAATATTATAGACACCTATTCCTCCTTGGATGATAAAAGGATAACCTGCATCATTGAACTCTTGAATCAAAATGAAAGAGGACTTATCACTGATCCAACCTCCAGATTCAAAACCTTTTACTAAAAAGAGATCAGCCCATTCAATCTTTTGTTGAGCTTCAGAAAAACTACACACTTCTGCTAGTAACCATTTGAAATCACAAGATAAACCCAAAAGAAGTTCTACTTCAAAACCATTCGGGATAATTACAATTGGGATATTTTCAAACTTGTTCAAAATGGTTACTTGAGAACTATCTGTTAGTCTTACTCCCCACAAATTACCTTTTGAAATGTTATCAGTACATTCTTTGAGAATGTTGAATATTGTTTTTTCATCCAATCCTTCGAGATCAACTAATCCTACTCCTCCTTTTTGTGATAGTTCTATAGCTAACCTTGGATTGCTTATGCCTTTTGGGGAATATCCCCATATGAGTTTACTTTGAATAAATTCATTTTTTAATTGTTTAATAGTTTTCACTTAAGTCACCTTAGACTGGAAAAATTCCGTGTTTCCTTCTAGGAGTTTGTTCCCTTTTATTTCTCAAAACACTATAAGAGGAAATAATCTCACTTCTTGTTTCTTCTGGAAAAATAACTTTGTCAACATATCCTAATTCAGCTGCTTGATAAGGATTAGCGAATTCATTTTCAAATTGCTTAGTGAAACTTTCAAGAACTTCTTCAGTATTGTCAGCTTCTCTGAGTTTATTTCGATAAAGGATTTTACAAGCTCCTTCAGCTCCCATCACAGCAATTTTAGCTGTTGGCCAAGATAAATTTATATCATTACCTAAATGTTTTGAACTCATAACAATATACGCGCCACCATATGCTTTTCGTACAATAACAGAAAGCTTAGGTATTGTAGCTTCTGAATATGCGTAAAGCATTTTGGCTCCGTGACGTATGATTCCCTCGTATTCTTGTTTGACTCCAGGCATAAATCCTGGTACATCTACAAAAGTAACTATAGGAATATTGAAGGAATCGCAAAAACGGATAAAACGAGAAGCTTTATCAGCAGCATTGAAATCAATTGCACCACCTAAAAATAGCGGTTGATTTGCAATTATCCCAAAAGTATAACCATCAATTCTTGAAAAACCTATAATAATATTTTTAGCCCAATCTTCTTGAAGTTCAAGAAAGCTGTCAGAATCGACTATAGTTCCAATTATACTTTTCATATCGTATGGTTCATTATCATCGACAGCTATAATGTCTCTCAGATTTTGTTGGTCATTCACTTCAATAGTATTAGATCCTACAGGAGCATCATTGAGATTGTTTGAAGGTAAATATACTAGAAGTTTTCTAACCAGATCTAATGTTTCCTCTTCAGTCTCTCCAACTAGATGACAAACTCCTGTTTGCTTACTATGTACCTCACTTCCCCCCAATTCATAAAACGAGATTTCTTCTCCTGTAACAGCTTTAACGACTTCAGGTCCTGTAACAAACATAAAAGAATTTTCTTTATTCATCAGAACAAAATCAGTTAAAGCTGGAGAATAAACAGCCCCTCCTGCACAGGGACCAAGAATTACGGAAATCTGAGGAATTACACCTGAAATGCGAGTATTTCTATAAAAAATATCTCCATAACCAGCTAGAGAAGCGACCCCTTCCTGTATGCGAGCACCACCAGAATCAAGCAGACCAATAATAGGATTTCCTGTTTTTTCTGCTAATTCCATTATATTACATATTTTTGTTGCTTGAGCTCGTCCTAAACTCCCACCAAAAACTGTAAAATCTTGACTATAAATATAAACGGTTTTTCCTGCAATTTTAGCATGTCCAGTTACTACACCATCGCCAGATGGTTTATTGTCAGACATGTCAAATTTGTTTGATTGATGAACGACAAATTCACCAATCTCAGAGAAGGAATTTTCATCTACTAACAACTCAATTCTTTCTCTAGCTGTTAATTTTCCTTTAGCGTGTTGACTATCAACTCGCTTCTTACCCCCTCCTTGTTTACTAGATTTTCTCTTATCATAGAGTTTCTTATATAAGGTATTTTCATGAATCTATATTATATTTTCAGACTTCTGATACATTAACTAGTTATTTAGGAAGTAAAATAAAAACGACAT
>CAZJUB010000130.1:0-5747 GCA_964549075.1 uncultured archaeon
TGCTTCAACCATTGTAGGGATATTTGCTCTCAGAGCAGCTTCATAATTACCAAAATCGTAATATTGAGTATATTTGGGATGAGCAGCAGTTTCAGTTAAAGTAGTAGTTAAACCTATTATTCCTACTTGTATTCCAGCATGTTCTTGAATTACCCAAGGGACAGTGAAATTAGCTAAGTTGGTTGTTCCATTATCAAAAATGTTACTAGAAAGTACAGGAAAATTAGCCATATCTTTTCTATAATTCATCCATTCTATACCATAATCAAACTCATGATTACCAACTACCGAAGCAGTGAAATTCATCGCATTCATAACATCCATCATAGATTCTCCTTTAGTTAGAGTAGCCACTGCAGGACCAGTATTTTCATCACCACCATTCAAAAGTAGGAAGGAATCATCAGTAGAAGTGAAACCTTCTTGCTTAAAATATCCCATATAAGTAGCAGCTCCCCCTCGACCATCATGAGGTTCAAGCCAACCATGCCAGTCATTAATATACAAAACAGTAAGGTTGACTGTATCAGCTGTTATAGTAGGATCAAGAGTAATCCCTTGATTTGGTATACAGATCTTGTTCGTAGGAGTATTTTCAGAGTCAACTGTAAGACTGGAAGCTAAATCAGATTTTAAAACTATGATTAAAAGTAAAATAAAACCATAAAATGATAACGAAGATTTCTTCATGAGTTGAATACTATAAAGAATTTTTGTTTATTAAGATATTGTAAATTTTCAAAAAAATAAAAGAGGAAAGGATTATTTCCTTTTTCTTTTAAAAACAAATGATATTGAAATTAACGACAGTGTAGAAAGTAATAACGCAATTGGTAAAACAACACCTGATTCTTCAGTTGTACCTATAGAGAACAAGTAAGGTGTTATCGCTTCTGTTACTCCACCAGCTCCATCATCAGCTACAACTTTTATTTGAACTGAATCTGAATACTCCATTCCTGAAATATCCCATATATAGTAGTTATTCGTTATATCTTCAGCTAACAAGTGCCAACCCGTGTTATAGATATTATAGGAAACATCAAACGTTAATAGGTCATTATCTGGATCTGATGCTTCCCAATAAATGTATAGAACATCCGTAGTGATATTCTCTCCACCTATTGGATACGTAATAACTATTTCAGGAACTCTGTTAACAATTATGTAATTAAACGGATCCCCATACGAATCTTTATACGTCAAAATTAAACCAAAGTTATCTATCGCTTCTATATACCATTGCACTTCAGTTCCATGTTCATAAGAAGGTAACTTACCTACCCACTCAGTCTCATCAAAGATAGATTGGTTCATATAAACATCACTCCAATCCACGCCATCATACGAATAGTAAAGATTTGCTTCTGTTACATAACCATCATCAGTAATTGTTGCAGTTATTTTTGGCTCATCATTTTCACAAGGTCCCAAACCATCTCCTGTGGTATCATATACTATATCATATGTATCGACTGTTGGTTTCACATAATTCCAAGTATCATATTCATGAGGATTAGAAGTATTTGTTCCCACTTCTGATTTGAAAACATAAGTTCCAAATCTTTTATCTATCCCAATCTTATGATAGAGATGATCCCCTGCATCATCGTCACCTATTGTATAGGTTTTCTTTACTGAATGAGCTTCAGAGGTTTCCTTGTAGACTTTTGTGTTCACTCCTAGAGTTAGGGTTGTCTCTACTCCCCAGACTTCTATAGACACACTAGAATCTATATTTAATTCTATAGATTGTGATTGCTGCATGGTAGTAGTTATCTCTTGAGAAACAGTTTGTGCTTCCCCAATACCGCCACTAACATCAGAGGAATTATCTATCCATTGTATGTATTCATCAGGGTATCCCATATGAACTAGATTTTGTTCCCTCCATTCGTCAGGAGCATCTTGATCTGTCAATAGAGAAGTAGCTGATCTTTGAATACCATATTTAATAATTGCATCTTCATAGTTATATGTTCCATCCCAATAAGTTGTATTTCTAGCTTGTAATATCCAAGGTAAGAGCCATGTTTCTCCCCAATAAGTATCTCCTCTTCCTGGGCCCATCAGGTCTGGATTATCTGTTGTAACACTATGTATTTCAAGAAAATTGGTAATTTCATATCTAAATTCATATCCTTCTTCTGCAGTATATTCTAAACCAAAGCTTGCACCGCCACTAAAGAGTGCGAAATCGAATTCTGTTTCTACTTCAACACCAAAAGTCATCCCCAATTCCGATCCTACAAGAAGTGACATTGTCGATGATTCTTCCCAACCAGAAGAACTCAAATCACCATGAGGATCATAAAGGATACTGTAAAGCTTCTTTCCTAACGTTTGAACATCTTGTGTAATATTTTTCCATTCTTCGGATATTATCTTCTTAAATGTGAAACTTCTACTCTTTTCTATTACAACAGTTGAACTCTGGTATCCTTTAAGAGTACAAGTAACTGCTCCATTTACTGTTCCATCGTAAGCTAAATTTACTTGAGTTGGAGATGAACCTAGAGTTCCTTTATTTACACCATTTATCCAAAGCTCAATAGAGTCAAGGTTTGCGGAAGTATAAGAAACATTGAAATACGCATGGTTAGCATCAGGATTTGGTCCAAATTCTATTTCACCACTTGAAGGGGAAACCCATGCTAGTGAAGGTGGTGGTGGTCCTGGAGTAAAAGTTATTTCATAATTATAGGAACCAGATCCTATAACATCGCTACTCACTCTTATGTAGTAGTAGCCACTAACTGTTGTAGTTATACTTTCGAGTTCAAGATCTGCATAGGAGACAATTATAGATTGGCTAGGATTGAAAATTTCCACATAAAAAGTTGTAATTCCATCATCCGGAGATGTTGAGATCTTATCAATCGTTAGAAGTGTTCCACCAGCACAGTTTACTTTGAAATAATCTGTTGGATCTCCATGTTGCCAATTTATAACACCTGATGCAGAATCACCTGAGGAAGCGATTATATTTGCTTGTGCAAATGAATCATTAGGTTCAGTTTCAGCTTGTACATACTTTATTTCCAAATCTGCAATAAAAAACAACAGAGGAAATAATAGCAGTATAATAATACTGAGAGTTTTAAATTTCTGTTTTATTAAAGTCATTCTGCCCTCACACATGTTATGTATTTATACTCTATAAATACCTTTTCTATCAATTTATAAGTATCTAGGGTTAAAATTAGGACGATTAAGCATTTTCAAACCATGTAAATGGTAATTAAATGTAAGTAGGTATAATCACCTTTTTCTTACCGATTCAATAAAATTATCTATTCTTTCTATTACAAAATTATAATACTCTGTTGAGCTTTTATAGCCGGGGATATTTTCTTTAGGTCCGAAAATTTCAGTGTGAGCAATAATAGCATTACCGTACATAAGACTCCAGATATACAAAGCTAATTTTGATGGTTCTGGGATTTTAATTTCTCTCTTAGAGATAGCTTCTTCTATTATCTCTTCAAGAAGTTTCACTATTCCAACTTCGTAATTTCTTTCTATAGGACCCATCTTTTTAGATGAAGGGGGAGTTGTTCTAAACATAATTTGCAATGCTTGTGAGTCTGTTTTTAGAGTTTCAAAAAACAACTTCACTAGATCTTCCATGAGTGAAGTGTTTTTACCTTCATATCTATCTCTCATCAAAATCATTTTTTTGACAATTTTATTTATATCATCCTGAACAATTGCAAACCATAAGTCTCTTTTACTATGTACATACGTGTAAAGACTTCCTTGCACAAGATTGAGTTTTGTGGCTAAAGATCGCATATTAAAACCAGATGATCCATGCTTCAAAAATAAATCTCTTCCATTTTTTATGATTTTATCAAAAATCTTTTGCTTTTCTTCTACAGATCTTGCTCTTGACTGTTTCATAAAGACAAATATAATCGGAATCTAATAAGTTTTTTTAATTGAACAGTGTTCGAATAACAATGTTTATAAGAACATAAGGAGAAAGTATAATTGAACAATGTTCAGTTAAGTGAAAATATGACTATGTTACTAAGAAAACTAAAAAAAACGAATTTAAAAGAAATAAAAAAGAAAAACGAAAAGATAAAGAAAGCCAATAAAATCCAAAGTTTAGAAGTTACAGAGGTACAAAACTTCGAATTAGATGCCAAAGACAAATTATCAATAGTTTTTGGTGCGAATAATGCTCTCGGGATAATGTTAGTTGATAAATTGTTAGAAAGAGGGAGAAGAGTACGTGTTGTAGTAAGAAATCGATATAGAGCAGAAGTTAGATTCCAAGAAAAACTTGTAGAGGTTCATAAAATTAATTTCCGAAATATCAAACAAGTTCTAGAAACTATAGAGAAGGATTCTATAATCTACAATTGTGTTAAAGTACCTCCATATAAATGGTTCAAGAATTATCCTTTAGTAATCTACAATATCATTTATGCAGCTAAAAAATATAAAGCAAAAATTGTTCACGTAGATAATCTAACTGTATATGGGTTAATGAAAACCAAAAAATTGACCGAAAGAGATCCATTAATACCAAAGTCCGATGAAGGCTTAATTAGAAAAAATCTTGCAGAACAGATAATTATAGGTCATCAGAGAGGAGATTATGAAGCTACAATTGTTAGATTCCCAGATTTTTATGGACCTTATATAGTAAATGAATTCTCAAGAAATATATTCTTAAGACCTTTAAAGAACAAACCTGCCAAATGGTTCGTAGATTTAGAGAAAAAGCATTCTTTCATATATGTTAAGGATGCAGCTAAAGCTCTTTTAGCTATAGGTGAAAATCCAAATTCATATGGAGAAATCTGGCATGTTGCAGGAGAAAAACCATTAACCGGAAAAGAATTCATCAAATTAGTTTATAAGAATCTAGATGAAGAACCAAAAATGCAAATTAGAAGAAAATTTTCAATTAAATTTGAGAGTATTTTTGATGCTGAAATAAGTAGAATTAATGATACTTTAGAGCAGTGGGAAGCACCATTAATAATTGATGGTAGGAAATTCAAAGAATACTTTCCAGAGGTTAAAATTACTCCTCACAAGGAAGCTATTGCAGAGACCTTAAAGTGGTTTGAAAAAAGATTAATGAGAAAAGAAATAACAAGCAGAAGTTGGCCAATGTATGCTTTGTATCAACCATATAGATGGTAAAAATTTGTTTGCTACTAGACAAAGATAGGAGATAAAAATTTATGGTAAAATGTCACCATAAATGTAGAGAGTGTGGTACAACATGGGAATGCTCAAAGCACTACATATCTGTTGGTCCATTATACTCCAAGACCAAGAATGAATATTACATATGTAATAATTGGTGTCCTAAATGTCATTCAGAAGAGAGAAAAGAATTTAAAAAATTACTTGAAGAATTATCAGATGTAGGACATTTCACCATAGATAAGATTAAAAAAGAACACATCACTAGAGAAGGTGAAACAAATGGAAAAAGAAGAATATGATGAACCTGAAGATATTTTAGAATCTGACGAGATAATAGAACCTGAGCAAATAAAACTAGAGAAAACAAAAAAAGTTCGTGAGATAAAAGAAGAGAAAATTAAATTTGAAGAAACACAAGAGGAATATGATGACTTTAAATTTGATGAAGAAGATGAATATCTTCCTCTTGAAGAAAATGATTGATTTAACTTTATTTCTCTTAAACTAAAGATAAATTTACTATGTGAAAAAAGATGTCAATAAAGAAATATGAACTAGTAGAAGATAAATACAAA
>CAZJUB010000131.1:0-5656 GCA_964549075.1 uncultured archaeon
TTAGGATTAGATACTATCTCAACTGGAAGTGCAATAGCTATGACAATGGAAGCTGTAGAAAAAGGATTACTTAAAGATCCTGAATTTGAAGGAGTTGAATTTGGTGATGATGAGAAAATCTTCGAGATACTAGAAATGATAGCATATCGTAAAGGATTTGGAGATATTCTAGCTAGGGGAGTAGCTCAAGCAGCCGAGTATTGGGGGTTAGAAGATTTAGCTGTTCATGTGAAAGGTTTACCTTTTGCAGCTTGGGATCCAAGTGGAAAACTAGGTTTAGGTCTAAGTTATTCTACTTCTTCAGTAGGTGCTAGCCACTTGCGTGGTTGGCCACAAACTTCTGAAATACCCGATAAAAGTGCAGTGGATGTGATTGACTCATTAATTGAACAGCAGGATTACAAGACTCTTTTAGACTGTCTTATTGTCTGCAACTTTGCTTATGCTATAGATGAAGGATTAACGTTTGAAGATAGAATAAGAATCATGGAAGCTTTGTGGGATAGAAAAGTAACCAAAGAAGAGATGCATGAAATAGCACAACGAATCTGGATAACTATGAGAATGTTCAATGTTAAAAGGTATGGAAATAAGAAGCCAATAGAATTCGATCAATTACCAAAAAGATTAATGCAGGAACCATTACCATCAGGAAGAGCTGAAGGAAGCAAAGCATTCATTGATGAAGATGATTATATTAAGTGTTTACAATTAGTTTATGAAAAAAGAGGACTAGATGAATTTGGAGTTCCTAAAAAAGAGGAATTAGAAAGATTGGATATAAAGTAGAACCTTGTTTCTAGAAATGTTTAAGAGAATTAGAGCTAATTAATACATTATGCCAAAAAAAGGTTCAAATCCAGCTGGTATAATTATACTTTCTGTTCTACTGATTTTAACAATCGGTGGATTTGGTTATTGGAATTACACTCTACAAGTAAATCAAGTCAAATCTTATTATGTTGAACACACTGCTGCTTTTACATCTTCTACTGAAGACACTTTCCATGATATACCCGATCTCAGCCTTACATTTAATGTCGGTAAAGGAGAAATAGTATATGTATCATTCACTTGTACTGCTACACTTACAGCGGTTTCAGGTGTTACATTGATGCATTTTATTATCAAACTAGACTCAGTTCAAATCACTGCTTCAGAGGTTGTAGTAGGTTATTCAGGTACTCTACCACTTACCTATGCTGTATATTCAGTAGCACTGCAATATGAAGCTACATCTTTAGTAGCTGGTAGCCACACTATAGTAATTATGACTATGAGAGAATGTAATGGAAACATAATAAATAGTAATTTACTTGTACAAGTTAATTAAAGAATGATGGTTTGATTTTTTATCTTTTTTTAAACATATTTTATTTTTCTACGTTATCTTTTTGTAATCCCTTTTTTTTTCTTACCTAAGTAATATTCTTAACAATCTGGGATAAAAATGAATCAATATTGGATTAAGAGGATTTATGAAAATTGTAGTGGTTGTAGAAAATGTGAAATTGCTTGTTCTATACATCATGAGAATTTATTCTGGCCAGAAGCATCAAGGATAAGAGTCTTCATGTTGGTACCTGGGATTGAGATACCGCATCTATGTTTTCAATGTGAAGATTACCCTTGTGTGGAAAATTGTCCTACAGAAGCACTTTCTGTAGACTCGCAAACGATGAGTGTTATAGTTGATGAAGAAAAATGTACAGCTTGTGAAACATGTATCGAAATAATGCTACTACTTGGAGGTCCAGATGTTTTCTGGAAAGCTAATATTGATGATAAAAATCCAGGTAGATTTTGGGAACCTTTACCTTCAGGACCATTCAAAGGAAAACAACTTGATAAAGATGAATTTAAAAACGATATACAACGTTATTACAATCTTGTTGGATGGGATGAGAATGGTATTCCAACACCTGAAATCTTAAAGAAACTAGATATAGAAGATGTAGAACTCAAATTAGAAACAATAAAATAAACAAATATGTTGAGCAATTAGAGATTTTTCTCACAAAAATTAATATACTCTATAAATTAGTTGGACAAGAATGACAGCGCAATTGCCTTTTGGATATAAATTAAAGAAGTTTTTCTTTAGAAATTTTGCTTTACCGAGAATCAAGCAAGTTTATGCTTTAGAGAATTCTATTAATGATTTAGAGAATGCTCTAAAATATTCGGAGGATTCAGCTGAACGATTTGATATCCCAATGGAATTTGGTAGAAGAGAAGGGATTGATGTACCAATTTATTCTCAAACAGTCAAACATATACTTTCCTGTATCAAGAATATGAAACTTGCAGTTTACGATCTAGAAAAGAATCCCAAGAATCCTAAGAAGAAAATTTCAGAAAGTGATTTAGCAGAACTAAGGGAATTTGCAAAATCTGTCAAAGTGTCAGGAATTGGTTTTACTGTCGTTCCACAAAACCTGATTTTCAAGCATAAAGCAATTGCTTTTAAAAATGCTATAGTCTTATCCATGAATATGGACAATGAAGCGATAAGTACTTCACCTAGCAAGAAATCTCTCAAAACCATCTGGTATACTTACGATAAGCTAAGTGTTGCATCTGTAAAAGTAGCTCGCTTTTTGAGAAAGAAAGGATATGCTACTCATGCTTCTCCTCCTCTGGGAGGAATTGCTTTGTATCCAAAACTTGCACAAGAAGCAGGACTAGGAGAGTTTGGCTATTCTGGAGTTTTAATTACCCCAATCAATGGTAGTACCTTACGTTTAGCAGCGGTATATACAAATATCGAAAATCTACCAATGAAAAAAACAAATGAACATGACTGGGTTAGAGACTATTGCGAGCAATGCAGAAGATGTATCAAAGAATGCCCTCCTGGAGCGATTTATGACATCCCAATTGTGCATGAAACTGGTAGAGTAACTCATATCGATAACGAGAAATGTTTTCCTTACTTCGCAAATAACTATGGGTGTACTGTTTGTATCAAAGTATGTCCCTTCAATAATACAGATTACTACTCAGTCAAGAATAAGTTTGAAAAAACTCTAAAATAGTCCGTATATTTGTAAAAAAATAGATAAACCTCAAAGTGAAAAGGTGTGTGTTATGGGTTTAATGGATAGAATTCAAAATAGTATAATGATGAAGGTTATGGGAGGTATTTTTAAGAAAGAGAACAAATTAATAATGAAAGAAAATTATGTAAAATTCAACGAAAATTCTCCAGAAAGATATGAGATTATGATAGAAGGTAGTAAATATGGAAAAAGAACAGGTTTCGGTCCTAAAGTTTTTCCACAGATGTTCTCAGTTATTAAAAATCAGAATAAGGTAATTAAATCATTGAAGAATAATCCAGAAAATCCAAGGAAAACAATTACTGATGAGGAAATAACAGAATTAGTGAAATTAGCTAATAAGAAAGGAGCTGGTATTGTTGGATATGCTCAAATTCCTGAACAACTCATTTTTAAAAATAAAGCTATTCTAAGTAAGAATGCTATTGTTCTTGGTTTTGAAATGAACAAAGAAAAGATGGATACAGCTCCGAGTATTAAGTGTCTACATGAAGTGCTGAGAACCTATGCTGATTTGGGAGTAGTTTCAAATAAAATTACAACTTATCTTAGAAAGAAAGGTTTCGCAGCTCATGCAGGTCATCCTTTAATGGGTGCAGCATTATATCCCCCTATGGCTCAATTAGCAGGAATAGCTTTTCTGGGATATTCTGGAATAATGATCTCACCAGAATATGGTCCTAGATTTAGATTAACTGCAATTTATACGAGCATCGAAAATCTACCAAAAGTGAATGGTGATGAACATGCTTGGGTAAGAGACTATTGTAAGCAATGTAAAAGGTGCATAAAAGAATGTCCAGGTGGAGCAATTCTAAACGAACCAATAATCCATGAAAATGGTCAAATAACTCATGTTGACAATACAAAATGTATGCCACATTTTGTCAATGAATATGGCTGCAGTGTTTGTATTAAGGTTTGTCCGTTCAACAATGTTGACTATTACAAATTGAAAGAAAATTTCTCCAATTTTACAAATTAAGTTTCAATAAATTACTTTTTTCAAATAAGAAATTCTTCAATTTTTCTTTCTTTTCCTTCTCCAAGCGAATTAGCATAACCGATAGGAAGCATTGTAACTGGTATGAGTGTTTCTCTCAGTTCAAAGAATTCTCTAGTTTTTTCTTCATTAAGAACACCTGTAACAAAATAAAGTGATCCTAAACCTAGTTCTGTTGCTTTGAGCATCATGTTTTCTACAGCTAGATCTACAGAACTCTTGTAAGTTTTACCATATACTGTGTCTTTTTTGTAGTCGTCTAGATTTCCATCAAATAGCTTATCAGCTATTTGCTGTTCATCCATGAAACATATAATTTGTATTGGTGCTTTTTGAATGCCTGCAATGTATTCTTGAAAATTGATTCGTATTTCTTCTTCTGAAAGATCTGGTGATGTTTTCCTTTTATTTATGATTCTACACTCTGTAATTAATTCATATAGTCTTTCAATTTCTTGTTGTTCGTTTACAATCTTAAACTTCCATGGTTGGGATCCACCTGAATTTGGTGCCCATATACCTGCTTCAATTATTTTAAATACATCTTCCATCGAGACTGAATCTTCCTTAAAATCTCTACAACTTCTTCGCGATTTTATCGCAATATCTAATTCCATTTCTATTCCTACTTTTTTTCTTATTATATCCACATTTATACTATATAGTATAATACGATATCGAACTATTATAGGTTTTTTTGTTGCATTATTTGTATAAAAGCTTGAAGACTCAACATCGTAGATTATTACAATCTTAAGAATAAATTTTTTGAAAAATTGATTAAAGTGAAGATATTTAAGTTTCTTTCAGAATTTTGTATTTATGACAAACAAGAAAAAATTCCCAATAGAGTTCTCTGAACCTCTAAATGGAGTAATTAGCATGGATGTTAATGATCTGGATAGAGCTATGGATTTTTATGTGAATATCTTAGGTTTCGAACCCAGTTTTTTAGAAGCTAAAGAAATGGGTTGGGTAGAACTAGATACTTATGTGGAAGGTTTACTCATAGGCTTAAATCTAACTGAAGATGAAATCCAACCTAGTTCTACTGTGTTTTTAATGAGTATAGAAGATTGTGATGCAGCAAAGGAATATTTAGATTCAAAAGGAGTAAAAACAACTGATATACGCGATTTACCAGGTTTAGTTTCACTTTTTGAGTTCTATGATTCAGAAGGAAACATAATAAGTATAGCAGGAAAGCCTCGCAAGTAGATTATTCTGTCTTTATTCATGACATAAACCATACTAATTCTTAATCGCTTTTTATGTTATTATTTATTAATTTTAACTAAGGAAAATTTAAATATTTTATTTGACAAATTTATAAGATTATTAATTATTTCACTATGGAGATTAGTATGTTGCAAGTAGAGTGTAAATCAAGAATACAATTTATCATCAAATCTACAGTTTTGTTAATTATACTTTTATCATCCTTTACAAGTGGTAAGATTGTCGTTCAATCCTCTCCTCTGTCCCTAAATATTGAATCAGAAGCTTTGTGGTCTTATCAACTAAACGATGCTATATGGGGACCATCTATTTTGGATTTGGATCGAGATGGTCCCCATATAGCATCGTTTAT
>CAZJUB010000132.1:0-2976 GCA_964549075.1 uncultured archaeon
AAAGATGAAAAAAACAAAGGTACTTTCACAATAGACTTTTATTATGAACATACTCCAAATACAGTAAAGATATTTGTATCTTTAGCAAAAAAAGATTATTTTAATGGAATAAAGTTTCACAGAGTTATTCCTGATTTTGTTGTACAAGGCGGAGATCCTACTGGAACAGGAACAGGAGGACCCGGTTATAATATCCCTGATGAATTCGATAATCCTGTTCAAGTGCATGAATTGGGAGCCTTGAGTATGGCTAATACTGGACAACCGTATACAAATGGGTCACAGTTTTTTGTGGTGCTTAATCCTGCTAATTGCAAGCATCTAAATAAAAAACACACAGTATTTGGAAAAGTTATCGATGGAATGAGTGTTGTAAATAAAATAGTTCAAGGTGATCAAATGCTAAAGGTTACCATTGAAGATGAGTCTGAACTCATCAAAAACCACCAATTGATAAAACGCTAAATAGATAAAAAGAAAGATTATGCTTCTTTTTTAACATCTGACCATGGGTTCGAGGTCGTCATCTCAAAGAACCAAAGAAAAAGAAGAAAGGAAATCTTTAATCAGATGGTATATCTATTTATCTACTTCCACAACTTCCAATCCCAATAATTTAGCACCTAGAATAAATGTTTCTCTCCAATCTCCTACGAAAGAAACTCGATGCCAACCGAATGTTTCCCAATCATAATTTTCTAATATTTTTGGTACATTGGACTCCACTACTACCTTGGTTACACAAGCTTTTTCATCGATAACATTATCAACGATTTTTCCAGTTCTAATAGCGATTTTCTTTTCGAATACACTAATCTTAATCGACGTTAAAGTTTCTTCTATTGGATACTCAACTCGGGAGGAAGCTCCTAATATTGCTGTTTCTCCATGGTAACATATTTCATAATTGGTGGCTCGAGGGGGTCTCGATCCCCCGGCCTCAAGATTTCTCATCTGAGGCTCACGTTTGCAGCTCTAACCCTTATTTCTAAGACTATGAGTCTTGCGCTCTGCCAACTGAGCTACCGAGCCATTTCTAAAAATCAAGATGTCATCTTGTTTTTAATTCTTTTGTTCTTAATCAAGCTTGAAATTACTCATGATTTCACTTCAGTTTCGTTTTGTTATTTGTTTTACAATTAGGGTAAAATATGGGTTTCTCTTTACTAACTTGAGTGAGATTAATTTAGTTTTTATATGAGAATCTACTTACTTGTTTAGTATGTCTAGACGAAAATCAAAGGCTTACACTGACAACAAAGGATACAAAAGATACAAAAACAGCAATAAACCAGTTCATAGACATGTTGCTGAGAGAAAATTAGGAAGAAAATTAGAACGGGGAGAGGTAGTTCATCATAAAAATAGGGATAAACAAGATAATCGAAGAAGCAACTTATGGGTATTTAGAAACCAGAAGAAGCATAACAAAGCACATAGACGAGATAAGAAGAGATATGGAAGATGGTAAGACGGATTAGTTGTCCTCCAATATAAAAAAGTCATTCTTGTTGTTCTTTATCCATTGTGTCTTTCAACATTAGATTTTTAAACATAGCTTTGTTTTGCTAATTTAGTCTAAGAGGATTCAAAATGAGTGAAGAAATCAAACTCTTTGGTAAATGGGACTTAAGTGAAGTAGAAGTACCCGATTTAGGACTACAAAGATATATCTCATTAAAACCTGTTTATTTCCCCCATTCTGGTGGAAGATATCAGGATCAAAGATTCAAAAAAGCTGAAATGAACATTGTTGAAAGGTTTGTTAATAAGCTTATGAAAAGAGGTAAAAATGCAGGTAAGAAGCAAAGAGCAATAAATATTGCCAGAATTGCTTTTGAGATTATCCACGAAAGAACTAGCAAGAATCCTGTTCAAGTCCTTGTAGATGCGATTTGCAACGCTGCCCCTAGAGAAGAGACAACTCGTCTAACTTATGGTGGTGTTGCACAACACATATCTGTTGATGTCGCTCCTTCAAGAAGAGTTGATTTATCATTAAGATTCTTAGCAAATGCAATAAAACAAAAAAGCTTCAACAATATTAAGAGTGTTGAAGAAGTAGTTGCAGAAGAACTCATACTTGCAGCAAGTCAAGATCAATCTAGTGCTGCTGTTAAAAAGAAGCAAGAAATAGAGAGAATCGCTCTATCAGCAAGATAAAGTAAGGTGGATAAAATGGGTAAAAGACCAGCAAGATGTTATAGACATGTAACAGGTCCAGCAAACACACGTGTAGGCAAATACGTAAGAGGTGTTCCTGATGCAAGAATCAGAGCTTATGATTCCGGAAATCGAAAAGGAGAATATCCAGTTCATATTCATCTCGTTGCAAAAGAAAAATGTCATATTAGACATACAGCTTTAGAAGCATCAAGAATGGCAGTTAATAGAGTATTGCAAAGAAGAATTGGAGTTACTAATTATCACATGACAATAAGAATCCATCCCCACCACATTTTAAGAGAAAATAAAATGATGGCAGTTGCAGGAGCTGATAGAGTACAAGATGGTATGAGAAGATCTTTTGGGAAACCAACAGATCGAGCTGCACGAGTTAATGAAGGTCAAGAACTCATTACTGTCAGAACTTTTGCTAAAAATTATTTCGTTGCTCTTGAAGCACTAAAACGAGCTGCAGACAGATTTCCAACTCCTTGCGAGTATAAAATAGGACAAGGTGAAGAGTTGGTAAAAGAGTTCCTTAAAAGAAGAAGTAGAGCCATGTAAAGGTTCTCTACATTCATTTTATTAGTTTTTTAATGAATTTCTCTATGTTCTATTGATTATGTTATTTCTCAATACTACTGGGGAATTACATGAGAATATAATCAGAAAATCATAGTTGAAAATAATGACAGAAGAAAATGACTATGGAATAAAATATGGAATTATTTCAGAACTAGAAGAACAATTGAGCATAACACTCTCTAGATGGTTAGATAAACGAACTTTAAAACTAAAAGAAAACGAAAG
>CAZJUB010000132.1:3076-5640 GCA_964549075.1 uncultured archaeon
GAAAAAAGATTAAATTTTTAGTTTCTTCATAATCCAAGGTAGAAGTAGAATTAAAATAAAACCAAGTAAAGCGTAAACAATTATATCAATGATCATTTTAAGAGTTGTAACTGGATCCGGATCGTAAAGCATACCATATACATAAACACCTGCTAAGACGATTACAGCTAGTAGTACTCTCAGAACTCCTTTCCACCACTTATCGATTTTGTTGTCAAAATTAACAAGCTTACCTTCAATCGCATATGAGATAGATGCAGTCGTAAATACAGCTATATACTTGAAATTGTCCATCATCGGTCCTAATTCTAATGTGGGGAACAAGTGAGTTAGTACTATTGGTATAGAAAAGACAATTCCGGTTCCAATACTCCATAGGACTTTAACTGCTGTTGATTTATTCTCAAAATAATTCTCAATTGGTTCTAGAAACACTAAGAAAATTGCGAGAATAATAAATCCTAACCCAAATCCCATCAAGACATCTGTGAACCAATGTACCACAAGGTAAATTCTTGAAAAAGCTATTAACAATGGTAATAAAATTGAAAATATAATCATTCCCCATTTTACCACAAATGAGCCTAAAACACCCCAGAAGGTAGTGCTCATTTGTGTATGACCGCTTGGTATTCCATAACTTGTTTCTTTAATGTCATTTCCAGGGAAATATAGTGAATTGGGTCGATCTGCTTTGAATATTGCTTTTGCAGAGGCATTAACAACAGTAGTTGATACAAGGGCAACGATAGCTCGATAAGCTTTTTTCTTATCCCATACATAGTATAATATTACTAAAATTGCAATGTAAATAATAGCTTCACCTAGATAAGTAATAATCTTGAAGATTAGTACTCCAGTTTTAGTTTGATTTTCGAAGAAGAATTTAGAAATAGTGTAGTCTATAAAGTTATTACGATAAGGATATGAATACATAATAACTAATGCCGCAATTACAAGAGCTACTCCTGCAATTGATAAAATTATTGCTAGTATATTTCGTTTCTTCATAATAGATACATTATATCTTAGAGATAATTAAAACTTTTGTCGAAATGAATTAAATTCGTACATATTTATTTAGATTTAAAGCCAAAATAGTTGTACAAAAATTTGAATTCTACTTGAGTGTACTAGAATTATTTTTGTAGTATTTGCGTGGTGTTTTTCTGGCATTATTTTGTAAATCCGCGTTTTCAAAGCTCCTCTTCATATTTTTTGGAAGTTTTAGAGAAACAACAAGTATCGCAAGAAAGATCATTGAAGCACCTACTGATTCCCATACTTTTGGTATAGTATCAAATAAAATCCAACTCAGAAGGAATGCTACAACCACTTCAAGAAACATAAAGATGACACTTTCTCCAGCTTCAGCTTTCTTCAATCCTATCATGTAAATTGCAAATGCTCCCATTGTGCACACGATAGCAAGATATAATATAGAAACTATTACTTGCCAATTAAATTCAGAAATAATATTATGCCAGGTTTTATAGATGAAAACAAAAGGTACGATAAGTGTAAGAAAGATTGTTGTCCAAACAATTGTTCCAAAAAAAGTGTCTAATCCAGATACCTGTTTTTCTTTTTCTAGAAATTTCTTAGATGCCAAAATATACAAAGTCCAAGCTATACCGGATCCAAGGGTTAACAAATCTCCCACCACCATACTTGGTCCTAGATTTGAAAATATGAGACCATTTGATTGACTTATACTTATCTCTGAAGAATTTATTAGTGATAATGATTTAAATCTGAAATTTGCAAAGCTCAAATTAGTTGTCACAAGAAACGCACCTGTAAAACCCATAATAGCCCCAACCATAACTCTCCAAGTGTATTTTTCAGGAAGTATTAATGGTGCTAATAATGGAACAATTATTGCATAAAAATTCACAAATAAGGAAGCTTTACCAGCTGTAGTATACTGTTGTCCTATAAATTGACACAGAAAAGATAATGCATTAAATAATCCGATTATTATTATTTCCTTAGTTACTAAAAGTTTCTTTTTGTTTTTTACTAAAAAAAAGGCTAGAGGTAAAAAAAGAGCAGTAGCTACACCGAACCTTAGAAAAACAAAGATCAGAGGATCTATATCACTTTCTCTAAATCCCCATTCTATAGCCACAAAACTAGTACCCCATAGTAAAGCAGATATGGAAACAAGCAGATTCCCAGATAGTTTTTGCTTTACCATGTATGTCTTTAATGTTTTTTGGGTTTATATATTAATCTCTCCTAAATATTATTGAGATGTCCCGTTATTCAACATTATTGTTGTTACTGAAACATATGGGATTTATTAATGGGAGAGTACAGTTTCAGAAACTTTTATTCCTTTTAGAGAAAAATTATCATATTCAGACTGGCTATGAGTTTATTCCTTTCAAATATGGTCCTTACTGTCAGCTTATTCAAGAGGACATCCAACATCTGACAGATTATGGATATATTGAACATGAGGAAATTGAAAAGTCTGGTTCAGAGTAACTACAACGTTACCAAATCAATGAATATTGAGAGCAATAATCATGCTGGATTGCAGTTTATGACTCCTAATA
>CAZJUB010000133.1:0-5292 GCA_964549075.1 uncultured archaeon
GACCTAGAAAGATTAAGGCCATACCTTCAGCAATCCATTCCATAGTAATTATCTTTTTATTATCAGCTGAAAGAGTTCCAAAATCTTTTACAATATTCTTGGTAGGAAAAAGGTGACCAATACCCCACAAAATTATCAAAACTGAGCCTATATAGATCAAAACTGCTAAAACCATGATAATCAATTACAAGTAAAAGCGGTAGTATAAAAAAGCTAAGGATGGAAATTTTAAGACAACTAAGAAACCTCCAAAGAATACAGGAACCCCGAGACAACTTCAGCTAAAAAAGAAAGTAGGAGAATAAGGGGTGTGATCCCATGAGTTGCTATTTAAATGCAAATTCATACATTTTCTGTTGATGTTTAATTAATATATGCTCTAGTTTAGTAAAACCAAAAGCTTTGCAGTTTCTAATTGAGACGTATTGTAATGCTGGAGCTAAAGGATTTCCATTTTTGAATTCTCCAATTTGAATAAATGCATCCATGAATATTTTTAATTCTAGGACTTCAATTCTATTTAGATTATTTTTATATATTCATGAAAAATAAAAATTGTAAGACCTTTTAGTTTGGGAACCAAACTGGAGATCCTATATCATCATCACCATCATCAGGATCATACATTTTTATCATGTTTTTCAACTCTTGAGGAAAGGTTAACATATTAGTTGTAAGAAACTATTAAAACACATCAAGAAAGAAACTGGCATCAGAAAGAGTGAAGTAGGAGATTATTAATTAGGAAACCATAAAGGTGGTGGTGTCATATGATTATCATCTTCTACTTGATCATCAGGAGGAGATTTTGGAGGTAATGTTACATCTCTCGATTTTCTCTCAAAACTTTTAATTAACTTAATTGTTCTTTCTAGTTCCATTCCTCTTACTACCCATTTCTTTGATAACAACCTATATTCTTCTTTCTTGAATTCTAAATCAATTTTCTCGATATCTTGCTTTCTTAGCCGTTTTTCTAATTCTTCTTTCCTCATTCCGATAAATTGGTCACGTAGATGAAATAAAATTTCAGAATCATAATCCTTCAATTCTTCAATTGGTATTGAATTAATGCGTGTAATCAGTGTTTCTATATATGGACTAATTGGTTCATCCCAATTTATTGTACCTTCCCAACTTCCTTCAACCAAGAATTGTTTTCTGTAATCTACATCAGCTAAAAATTCCAGAAAAAAACGATTAATTTCAACTCGTTTGGGTTCTCTTTCACAGATTGCTACATACTCTGCAATTTTCTCTTGGTTCAAATTAATTATGATTCTATATCTGTTATGTCGTCTTATATTAAATTTAAGGTAGAGATTTTTATCTTCATCTGAAACATCATAAATTAATCGGATAACTAAATGATATCGCTTAATCTCTATTTCTGTCTCATAATTTTTCATATAATTATAACTTGTATTCAACATTTAAACACAAAGAAAGACTTCTTTCATTTAGAATCATTTACTCTATTTAGTGAATAATTGGCTTGAAGAACTTGAGAAAATAAAACATTATTTTATAGAGTGAATTTTTAAGACAACGAAAAAACCTCCAAAGAATACAGGAACCCCGAGAGAACTTCAGTTACAGAAGAATGATGAGAATAAGGGTTGTGGGATCCTTGAAGGAACCCAAACGTAGGAGGTGATCCACATGCGGTATGCAAACCTTAGTTTATATACTTCAGCAGGATTTTTAGTTATAACCACGTCCCTCTTTTACTTTTTTTCCAATCGTATTTAATCTGGAAACTGACAATTCTGTCTATAACTTTAGTTATATCTTGTTCTGAGATATTCTTACTAGTATCACTGACTTGTTTGTTAATGAACTCAGTATAAATCTCTTCGACTTCCGATAATTCCATTGTATCTAAATTTTTACGATTATTTGATAAATATCTTGAGAAAACCTCTGATTCATTTCTTAAAAGGAACATTGTAGTCTTTTTCGATTCTCTTTTACTACCTTGTTCATTTGGAACCTTAATTGTAATCTTCAGACCCCATTTCTCTGAGTAGAATTTACATAGCTTTTTATGTAGAATTCTAACAATGTCACCCAATTCTTGTGGATTTTTATATTCCAAAGTAATTTCTACGTTAATGAATTTCTTAAAATTATATTTAAGTTCCACATTTATATTCAAGTTAATATCAATATCAAGAGTTTGTTTTTTTGAGTAAAATCCCCCAAATCTTGGTCTTTGAATGTAATCAATTGTGTCAATTAAGACAAGTAATAAAGTAGGGAAAATTGGATCTGGAATATCGTCTGCTCTCTTTAATCTAGTTTCATCTACAATAAAACCACTAGAAAAAACATCAATACAGGTGTGGAGAGCCATTGCAACCAAGGATCTAAGCAGTATTTTTTCCCATTTTGGAGAAAAATCTTCAGAGAACTGGGGATTTTTGCTCATCATACTTTCGATTTCTCTTCTAACCATAATTGCACTGATTACTCCATGCTCTCTCTTATCTATACTTTCCAAAATGGGTGTCTTTATGTGAGCTACGTGCCTATCATCTTGTTCAAGAGTACTAAGTAATTCTACTATTTCATCTATAGTTTCATCCCCTAATTTCTCGAAAGATTGTTTCAAATTGAATTTTGCGGACTCAATATCACCAAAACGGTCATAGTGTTTTTTGATAGCAGATGAAATTTGTTCTAGCTTCTGAATTCCATAACCTACATCGTGATAGAATGAGGTTAAAATCCATGATGCCAAATCATTTACATCATGTTTTCCTTCGATTTGCCAGTTTATGAAATAGAAATATAATCCAAAAATGAAAACATTCAAAGAGTGTAAAACATGATCTCGATGACTTCTCTCTCCCCTTTCATCAAAAGATACAAGTAATTGTTCCTCAACTTTGTAATAATCTGAATAAAGATTTAGCAAAATTTCATTATCAGTGAATTCTATAAGATTGAACAAGTTAGATAGAAGTTCTTTAAGTTCTTCATGAGGATGTTTCTCTTGTTCTGTATTAACAAAACTATCTAAGATTTTTTTTAAATTATCCTTAAGATTTGCTGATATTTCATCTGCAACCTCAAATAGCATGAACAAACTATTCATTAATTCTTTTGTGCTTCTAACTTTAAATCCGAATAAATTTAATTCCTTTGAGAAATCCAACGCTTTTTTCAATTCATTAGGTGTAAAAATATCTTCCCTATCAAACCTATTTACAATGTAGATTTTGAGATAAAGGTCTTTAACTTCTTTGAGTTTACTCAAAATAAGTTGCTTTTCTTCATCATTCTTATTTATAATAGCTTTCCAATGTAGTAATCCCCATAGTATCTTTTGTTTCTTTCTGGGTAACTCATTAATTATTCGTAACAATGGTTCAATTCGTGCATTGTATATGAAAGCATCTGTGTTTTGTAATCGATTAACAATGAAACCAGTCAAAGTATCAAGATTCTCCCAATGTAAGAAGATTTCAGCAATATATTCTACCGATTCTTCAGTAGTAAAATTATTCTCACTAATGTACTTGAGTACTAGTACACGTTCAATAGAGAACCCATCGATTTCTTTATGAGTCATTTTAAACAATAAGAAAATATTTTGAAAAGTATTAAATATTTGCTAGAATAGATTTCTCTGTTCACCAATCTCTTGCTTTATTTTATTGAATTATTTTTTTGAGACAACCAAAAAACCTCTAAAGAATACAGGAACCCCGAGACTACTTCATCTACAGAAGAATGATGAGAATAAAGGATCTGGTCTCTTCCTCTTTCTTAATGATAGAGCGAGGAGAATAAGTAGGAATCCAGTCGTGTTAAGATTATTTAATAAATTTGTTTCATTATTGATTTGTGTTTCTACAACATTTCCTTCTCTTAATGGATACAAGTCTATTGAACTAGAGGCACCATCAAGTGAATATTCTAGTTCTTCAAGATCATCCCAGAAGTTCCCTGTTTTCATATATGCATCATACCATTGATTCCCCTCTCCTTCATCTCTCCCTTGTGTTTGACCTGTTCTGCTACTATTAATGAAATCATTTTGATATATCCAGTTATTTCTACAATTTTCATCCAAAAACAACCCTCTCTTCCAGTTATCTTTAAACAAATTGAAGTTTAGCAAACTTCCTTCTACTCCAATCATCCTCATCCCCCATATTCCATTTTCTTCTATTGTGTTATTGAGTATAACAGTTCCTTCTGTTTCCTCTAGATGTATTCCTTCTTCACCATTTCTTGAACATTCATTCTTCTTAATTATAGCTAACTCTGTCTCAAAAACACACATTCCTCCTTTTTCATTCTCATTACATTCATTTTCGAAAATGCCTATATTGCTAACATAAGCTGTTATCATTCCTGTTTCACCATTGTTTGAAAAAGAGTTTCCGACGATATAGGAAGCATCTATTCCTGCTAAAACAAGCCCATAAGATTCATGATTATCGATTATATTGTTCTTTATGACGACCTCTGTTGCAAAATAAATTGATATTCCTTTTCCAGCATACTCTTCACTATTTGTTATAATATTGTTTTCAATTCTCACTGAACCTTCAAAAATATCATCAATTGAAATACCTGTGAGTTCTACATCAACATAACAATTTCTGATAAGGGAATGCTTAGTAGTAGAGCTTATGTAAATGCCAAAAGGAGAGTTTGAGGTAATATTGTAATTCTCAATCAGATAGGGATCTTGTATAGTACCTGAACCAGGAAAAGAGAGAAAATCTTCATCAGATTCAATTATAATAGGTGCATGTTTCTCCAAAACTGATGAATCAAGGAAGAAAATAGACCCGGGGTCAATTTTCTTATTACTCTGAACTGATGGCATTACACCAAAAATAACAATAGTTACAAACGCTAAAGAGAACAGTCTGGATTTGGAAAAGTTCATTCTCGTTCACTAAAGATATCCAAACAATCTATATAAACTAACAAGAAATTTATTCTCGCACCAATTTTCTCGTGTATTTAAATGAATTTGAGCATTATAAATTAAAGTTGCAACACAATTCTAGGTACATCAAGGTAGTTTTTCTAGTAGTCTTAGTTAGTACTATCTTACCTCCTTTTATCAACAATTCAGCTAGTATAAGTTCTAATAAATCTCAAATTCCTTCCACTCTCTCAGAAGAACTTGTGTTTACCTTCAATGAATCCTACCAAGAACAAGTTTTCTTTTTACAGTTTGGTTCTTTATCTCTTTACGAATTCAACAAACTTACTTTCTCTTTTATAGTAACGGGGGCAGCGAGTACTCCAGAAGGATTGAATGTT
>CAZJUB010000134.1:0-4993 GCA_964549075.1 uncultured archaeon
TGAACATCACTGATATAGATTTTAAATATGTTACATCTAACGATGGATGGAAGAAACTCTTAGAAGATCCATCTAAATCTGTGGATATAGCATGGGGAGGGGATCCTTCATTATTCGAAATTATGGATAGCTGGGGTTTGCTTTATCATATAAATCCAATAAATGATTCAGATTTGTTTACTGCTCTTAATGATAGTGCTCCGTATGGTAACATCTATTCACCTCTAAAGAGTTTTAGTGACACGGGAGATCTTATCTGGGCTGCAGATTCAATCTCTTCTTATGGATTTATAGTAAATCACGATTTTCTAGAAACATATAATCTTCCTATCCCTTCAACTTGGGAAGAATTAGCATCTTCTATTTACTATATAAATGAAAATGTTAAAGCTATTGGTATAGCTGATGCACCTCTAAGTTCAGCTAACACTTTTATTTATCAATTAATTCTGCAAAATTATGGTTGGGAAGAAGGATGGAACATAATAACAAGGATAGCAGCTAATGCAGCAATTTACCCAGGTTCAATTGATACCAGAGAAAGTGTTGTAAACGGTGAAGTAGGAATTGGATTTGTCATTGATTTCTATGGGGTGATCTCTAACAGAGAAAATCCTGCTTGTGAATATATTATCCCTGATAGAGGATCTTTAATCAGAGGGGATCCAATAGCATTAGGAAAAAATGTTGATGATTATGAAGCAGCTGTAGCATTCATGAAATTTGTTTCTTCACCGGAAGGTCAAGCTACTTGGCTGATACCAGGAATTGATAGATTACCTGTCAATGAATCAGCGTTTCACACTCCAGAAGGATCAGAGTATACCTATATGTATGAATTATTTAATGATACTATATACTCTATATCTTCCACAGAACCTGTAGTTTTCAATGAAACACTAGCAACTTTAACTTCAGATGTTACAATTTACCACTTCCATGCTACTATAGAAGAGGTACATAATTTACTTAGAAAAGCATGGGGGGAGATGATAACTTGTTTAGAAGAAAATATAATCAATGAAACAGAATTTGTAGAATTAACAGAAATTCTTGGAGCACCTTGTATAACCTTAGATGAAGCAATTAATATTGTAATTCCAGATTATATAGAAGCATTAACAAATCCATGGAGAGACTGTGCTAGGTCAAAATATAACTATGTACTAACTTATTTAGAAGAAAAATCAACTACTCCTACTTCTAATACAAATACCATTTCAGCAGGATTTGTTTCTGTTATTTTAGCTTTAATTATAATTAAACTAAAGAGGAAAAAATTCCCCTTTTTCATGATTTAAATTCTTATTTCTTTTTTCATATTCATCTTGTATATATTTTAAAGCTATTAATATGTCTTCTTTAGTGACTCTTGTACTATCAGTATAGTATTTGTTTAAATCCCATTTTGAATTCATTGATACAAAAGATTTAAACTTTGATTTCTCTTGATTTTCAAGTCTTACGATAATGCTTTCTAATATATCTGTTAAATTGTTTTTTCCTTTTATTGATATTCCAGGACACGAAAAATCCATTTCAATTCTAAATTGTTCATTGTTAATTTTACTCACCAAGAAAGGATAATTTTTGCACACATTTGGTTTGAAATTATGAATTTTACATGTTTTTGTAGCTAAATCTTGAAATAAACAGATTCCATCTTTTTGCTTTAAACCAAATTGACATTCAGTTATCTTACATTTAGAATCTTTAACAATAAGAAGAGGAGAGGAAAAATCTTCAGCTTTCATTCTTGTTTTCTTAGCTATTTGTTTAATTTCTGATGTATTCGTACATACAGTATTTGAAGAGAATCCTATTCTATTCAAAGATAATAATTCACTAAAAGGTTGCTCTGATTTATTAGGGATTGGATTGATTGAATAATTACTAGGTAGTTCACACATATTGCATTTAGTACAAGAAAAGTGTACTGATTTAGGGAGTATCAGTTTGAAGGTTTTACCATGTCTGATAATCTCTTCTTCTATTAGAGTAAAATTTTCAATTGAATAAGTAACAGTAGCTTTTTGAAAAATATTAATTAATTTATCAACTAATTCTTCTGTTTTTTCCTCATCGAAAGTTGATATACTTCCTCTGAAAATTCTGTCATTACTTGGTTTTAGTTTTTTCAAAATATAGAGTTTACCCCAGAGTTTTTCTTGAGTTTTCATATTTTTAATTAGAACAACTATTTCTTTTGTTTGGTAAATTTTCTGACAATCAATGATCCTAACAACCACATCTGATTCAATAGAAAGATCAATTGTTAACCAATATTTATCAATAAGATTCTTGGAGCACAAATAACCTAAACCTAAAGAATAATTATCGATAATCAATTGTTCATATATACATCTCAAAATAAAAGGAGAATAGTTAAAAGATTCAGGTTCGATATTCTCTCCGATTAATAACTTCATTAGATCTTCTTCAGCTTTTTGTATAATTACATCGGTTAGAAATAGTCTACTCATGCTCTCTATAAAATAGTACGAGCTTTATACTAAAATTACTTTCGAATTATGTTCAAATTTTAAAAAAAGTTATAAGTGCTTATTCGTTAGCTTAAGGCGGTTTGCTTTGAAAAGAATAAGAAAAATCATCACATCTATACTACTTTTGGTCTTGATTTCTCAGATTTATTTCAGTCAAAGTGCTTCATCTGAAACAGCATTAGCTGATTTGGTTTTAAGAACCAATGGAGGAGGAGTTCGTCCAAATTATGCTTGGTTTATAGCAAAAGATCTTAGATATTTAGGAATTGAAGTAACTATAAGAGTAGACGAATGGACACAGTTTTATGGAGCTTTATTAGAGACTCACGATTATGATATGGGAATTGTAGGACTTTCAGGTGGTGGAGATACGCCAGATATGAGAAATTTATATACTGAAAATGGAAATCTCAATGTTTTTGGTTTAGATAGAGAAATACCTTATGGAAATTTAAGCGAGATCATGCAAGAGGAAGGAATGATGATACTTGATCCAGTACTAAGACAACAACATTACTATGAATGGGAACAATTAATGATGAATCGCATCGTACCTATGTTACCACTTTTTACTACTCCAGCTTACACTGGAACTTGGTCAAATCTTCAAGGTTATCAAGCTACATGGGGGTTTACTGATTCTCTACCTTACATGTTTTTTGATGGTTATCACGATGGTCAAGAATCATTAGATGAATTCAATATTGCAGATACAAATTGGGGTGAACTTAATCCGATGTTTATTGATAGTTATGAGTTCTACCATATCGTTGGACATCTTCTTAATGAGGAATTAGTTGAGCTATCTCCAGGATTAGAACCTTTGAAGACTGGATTGGTTACAGATTGGCAGTTTATTAGCGATTCTCACATCAAATTTTTCATGAGAGACAATGTTTTCTGGAATCCTTCTTATAATGTTACAGAGAGAGATGAATTCTCTCCTTCTTTAGAAACCATATCACAAATAGATTTGATGCAAGGATTGAAAAACAATGAGTTTAGTGATGGTACTAATCAACAAGTAACCGCAAAAGATGCAGTTTTCACCTTACTCCTCTGGAGTAACCTTCTTATCAGTGAAGATACAAGTTATCATAAATGGATTTCAAATATCTATGTAGATCCTACTGATCCCTTAGCTTTTCATGTATATATTGATGGAGATCCAGCTACACCTCAAATAGAACCATTTGTAGACATATGGGAGAGTTTAAACTGGATCATTATGCCAGAATTCTTCTTGAACTCAACTGATTCTACTGTTTCCTATACTTCAGGTGGAATAAAATGTACTGGATTATATGAAGAGATGATAAACACACCTCAGTGGAGAGCTTATAGTACTTCTCAATTTGGTTGTGGTAAATATATGTTAGATTACTTCATAAAGAATGAACAGACAGTTTTACGAGCGAATCCAAATTGGAAGGGAGTTGGAGCTATAGATGGTACAAATCAAGATTTAGATATACAGACTATTATTGTTAAAGTTATTCCTGACCAAGCAAAGGAATTGGCACATTTCTTAAAAGGAGAACTTGATTGGATTGGATTAAGTTCATTTCCAGCAATAAGAAAAATAATGGAAAAAGAGCCTAGATTTAATGTTCAAGATTTTCTAACTAAGAGTATGTCATTCTTGTTCTTTAATCTTCAAAGACCGTTCATTGGTGGAGTTGATAATTTCGTTTATCTTGATGAACCAGGTCTAGAGGAATATACAAAAGCCTGTGCAATTCGTAAAGCTATTTGTTATATTATTGATCGAGAGGAAATCAATGATAGAATCCACAATGGTGAATATATTGTTTGTAATAGTGTTCTTTATCCTTATTTAGGATTTTATTATTATAATGATATTATCAAGTACAATTATGATTTATACGCAGCTCTATTCTGGCTAGGTTACCCATTTCCAGATATTATAACTCATTCTACAACCTCATCGACAAATGCTGTAAGTTTAGTTAACAGTTTATCGATAGTTTTCTTCGTTTCGATTATTATTTCCTACAAAAAGCGTAAACAAAAGATAAACACATGATATTTTTACATAAACTTATTCTTTCTTGATAAATTCAATCAGGTAACATTTAAAGGTGAAAAAATCATAGTTTACTAATAAAATAGAAGTGAGAGTTTCCATGACAAAGAAGAGTAAAATAATCTAATTTTTTCTTTTTTTCTGTCTAAAAACTTTTGTAAACCACTAGCTTTTTATTCAATGTTTGATGGATCCCAAGTACATCTATATCCTTCATTTAATGCATTTAGTTTCTCCATATCTTCAGGTTTAATTGTGAAATCAAAAACCTTTGAGTTTTCAATGATTCTCTCTTTATTTGAGGATTTAGGGATAACAACAACTTCTTGTTCTATATTCCATCTGATTAATATTTGTGCATTGCTCTTATTGTACTTCTTTGCTATTTCTGTTAAATGTTTATCATTTATCCTTTGTCCTTTTGTTAGAGGGCTATAAGATT
>CAZJUB010000135.1:0-4989 GCA_964549075.1 uncultured archaeon
TTATTGCTTTTATGATTGGAATTGTTGTTTATTTAGCTAATTCCTCCACATCATTATGAGAATAAACTCTTGCTAATACACCATCGACCATTCTAGCTAGTACTCTGGAGGTGTCTTTGATTGTTTCTCCTCCACCTAATTGTATATCTGCGGAACTTAGAAAAAGCGCATGACCACCTAAATAGTATATTGCTACCTCTGTAGAAACACGAGTACGGGTTGATCTTTTCTGAAAAATCAACCCCAGTGTCATACCTTCAAGAGGTAATTCTTCTCTTTCAAAAGCTTTGAATTTAGCCTTCAATTTCTTAGATTCATCAAGAAGAAAACGGATTTCTTCTGCTGTGTAATCTTTCAAGGATAGTAGTGACCTACCATTTAAATCCATTTTACTCACTAGGTCAAATGAATAAAGAATATTTAAAAAATGTTCGCTGTGACTGCTTATTTCCTATTTCTCTCTTTTTCTGGAGCACCCATCAACCAAATTTCCCACAACAGCAGGAGTAAATAGATAGGTAAAAAGAAGTAAAGAATGTAGATTTTGTTTTCATTATTGAGAGCCACTAAGAGAATAATGAGGATAGCTAACCAAATCAATTGAAAAGCTGGAGAGCTTTGTCTGAGCTCTCGGTCATACTTACGCTTCCTCCAATAACTCTTGTATCCAAAAGTAAAGTATCTTCGTCCAAACTCCTTGAAACCTCTAGAGAAGCGTTTAGCTATTCTACCCTTATCCTCACTTCTCTCTTTATCATTCATGACAGCTTAAGAATCTCTAAAGTATTTTAATAACCTTTTCAATCAAAAGAATTTGTTATTACATAGAGTTCTTAAGCTATTGAAGATAAGGTATAATTGAGAAAAATGGTTGATTATAAACGTTTGATAATTTCAACAATAACAGGAGCCATACTGGGAGTGGCATGCATTCTCGGTGTAGGAAGTCGTCTTTTTGGTGGAGATTATGCTTCAAACATTGTCTATCTGATGGGAATATGGGCAATGAGAGTTTTACTAGGAATAACTATTGGTTTAGCTCAAGGAATAATATTACTTAAAGGAGATCAATGGCAGAAATGGGTAAATGCAGGAATTAGAGGAATAATATTTGGACTTCTCTTCTCAGCAACATTAATTATGCTAGATCCTTACTTAGATTTTGCAACCTTTGGTGCAGGAATTGCATATGGGCTTATCATAGATTTAGTAGCAACATTCTTTACAAGAAAGAAGAAAGAAAAAGCAGAGAAATAAATGAAAAATGGTTAATAATTTCACCTCTGTTTTTATATTTTAAAGTTCACATAGCTGAATTAGCTTGGAGTTTCAATAATTCTACCCAAATGTGTAGAAATTAAGCTGAGAAGTGTTAAAATTGTTTATGAGTGCTCAAGCGTATTGATGAGTAAATAATCTTATGGTGAAATTATGCCAGATTTAGTAAAACTTCAAATTGGTGATGAAAACTTAACATTGCGATCATGGGATTTTGAAAAAGATGTTGAGCAAGTATCCAAACTACTAGAATTGGTTTTTGAAGAAGAACTTGCATCTAAAGGATTAGAAATGCAAAATATCTTTGATGAGTATAGATCGCTTTTTCCATTTTTGAAAATAATGAGTTTATTCAATAAGAACTACAAGCATGCTTTAGATGGTTTTGTAGTAGAGAATTCAGAAAAAGAGATAATTGCTTCTGTCAATATAGGTTATGGGATTTATCATTGGGAAATAGCTATGGTTGCAACTCATCCAGAATATAGAAGAAAGGGATTAGCAAGAAAACTAGTAACAAAAGCTATAGATCATGCTAAGGAATTAGGAGCTAAAATTTGTGTTTTGGAAGTGAAAGATATCAATGAACCTGCTTACAATCTCTACCGAAGTCTTGGTTTTGTTCATTATGATAGTACCTCAAGATACAAACTAGAACATGAAAGACTTTCTGAGATTGATCCACTGGAAATTCCAGAAGGATTTGAAATAAGAGAACTAAAAAGAAACAAGAAAACACGAGAAGAACGTTACCAACTAGATATTAAATCTACCCCTAAAGAAACTCAAGACTTTCACCCTATTAGTAAGAAAAAATATCATAAGTCGCTGTTAATTAGAATAATACGACCTTTTGTGAAGCTCTTTATTAAAATGAAAATTGATCATCGGACAGTCTATCATAATGGTGCCCTTGTAGGTTCACTTCAGGTAACTCTTGCACGTAAAGAAGGAACACCTCATAGAATTGAATTGATGATAGATCCAGAATATAGGGAGATACTAACAAAATTTCTGTTAAATCATGCACTAAATTTTGTGAAAAACAATTCGAGCTTAAAGGTGAACACAATAGTGGAACTTAGAACATCTGATGAGATATTAAAAACAGTCTGTGAGGATTATAATTTCACAGTTATAGAAACAATGCATATGTTAGGATTAAAACTCTAAACATAAAAAAATTCTTTGGAAAAATAAAAAAAAGATTAGAAGAATATGGGTTCATCTTCAAATTCATACAATTTTTACAATCAAAATTATACTACTCTTTTCTGTTTTTTATTTTGTTCCTTCTCCAAGAATACAGGCAAGAGACTGCGAGAATACAAATGACAGATAACACAGTTGTATAGGTATTTTCAGTAAGTTCGGATGTGGTGGAAGTAAGAGTTGTAGATACAGGAGTAGTTGGTGTAGGTGTAGTGGGTTCTTGTTCTCCATAATAAACAGAATCTGAAAAAGGGGAGAGATAAAACTCCTCATCGTAAACTAGAACAACTTCAGCATAATAATATCCTTGGCTTAGTTCTGACACATTGAAGCTTCCTGATGAAAATGTGTAATAAAATCCTATGAATCCTGTCCAGTTCAAAGAAACATTCCTAACCATATGGTCTGTTTCATCAAGAATGTAAGCATAGATAATACTGTGTTCTAACAAGATATATTCAAGAAAATCGAATTGGTCAGAACTTGCAGAACCTAATACTACCATTGTCTCATTATCATAATATGATACTAAGTATACATACCCAAAATAAATCTCAAAATTGTCTTTGTAAGAATAAATAGTTTCATTATAGTGATATTCTCCTGAAATGGCAAATAAGTCAACAAAATATGTTCTAGGGGGAAAATTCTGTGTGTTGATTATAGTCCCCCAGCCGTTGTATGTTTCGTTATCAAAGATCAATGAATAGGATTTCGAAAAACCGATTCTATTGTATATGTTTATTGTAACATTATCTTCTGCACCAGCTTGGGAGATTTCAGTACCATTCATAAATGTAATAGTTAGATTACTGAGTGATAATTGAATCCCATTATACGAAATCCAAAGGTTTGAAGCTAATAATTGAAAAGGATCGGAATCATTTATGAAATTGAGGTGGTTTAATTTCAAAGATTTTGTAAAAACCTCTTCTTGTTGAAAATAACCACTGAAAATAGTTGAAGAAATAAAGACACTAGAACTGATCAATACAATAGCAATGACTGTCTGTAGGATGTACAATATTTCTTTTTCTGCCTTTTTCATGGTTATTGTCCCCCTATTTTAACCTTTTATGGTATTATATTGTCATATACATATATGTATGTTTCATAAGCGTCTATAATCCCCCATCCTATCCTATAATTCCCTGGATATGTTCCAAAGTTAACAGATGCATTATAAGGATTCAGAGATTCAAATGCCCCACCATTTTCTGTTCCATAATCTTTTGGTGACGTACCTTCTGGATCACCCGTATATTGAAGTGTTTCTTGAAGTTGCGAAATTGTTAAAGGGTCATAAACTTGTTTAAGAAGAGCTATAATACCTGTAACAAAGACAGCTGCATTACAAGTTCCATCGAATTTATTATACTCCCCTTTGGAAGTTATAGTGATATTCCACGGAAGTAAGGTACAATTATCTAGTGCAGCAATATCAATTCCATATCCATTATTGTCTCTTTCTTCTGCACTACTTCCAGATTTTAAATTCCATGATTCATTGCCCCAATTATTATCATATACACCTGTAACGCCAATTGTGGTGTTCAATGCTGCAGGAAATCTAGCATCGTTTGTGTTTTGATAGGTAGCTCCAGTTGCTGCAGATGGACCAACTATTATAGTTTTTTTGTTAACACCTCCACCATTAGCAATATCATCACACCATCCAACGAAATCATTCCATGTTGGACAAGATTCTCCCCAGAAAGCAGGCATGTTCAAATAGAATTCAATATTGTTTTTTGTTTCAGACCAATAAAGGTTTACAACTTCTATGTCATATTCCTCATTTATATCCTCTTCTGACATCCATTTTAATGCAGCTAGCGTATCTGTTGTATATCCTTGATGTTCGATAAATATGTACTTAGCATGAGGTGCTATTTGTACTAAAGAGCTTAAGGCTCCCGTTCCATGGCTTTTATCTATTTTATTAATATTGTGTTCTTTTATTTTTTCCCATTTTTCTGTTGGTGTAAGTGAGTCCCAACTTGAATTAAGTTTAACAAAACTCGTATTATGCAGGCTAGGAGGACGATAAGGAATAAAGTATTCCACATCTCTTATTATGTTTGAATATTCTTTGTAGATCGATGGGTGATAGTCATCATTCAATGTATCATCATATCCTAGACCATCAATCATCATGCAAATAGTTGTTCCTTGCCCTGCCTTTCCAAGGTTGTGCAGTTCATTTATTCTCATGTTGTCGATATCATCTTGATCTGTTGCAGAATAGGTATAGAAGGTCCTATATGTATTGTATTGTTCATAATTAAAAGGTGGTCGCGCTTTAACACAGTTAACTTGGATTTTCAAGGTATGTATTTTCGTATCCAAATTATGTAGAGTAATATCAACTATTGATTGTGAGTACATCCCTTTATATTGCCCATCAATATAAATCTTGGAAGATTCTAGTTCCCAACCAGAGCGAACTACTACTCGATAATAAATGCTCTGTCCTTCCCAATAAGGATATCTACCATT
>CAZJUB010000136.1:0-4938 GCA_964549075.1 uncultured archaeon
GAAATGATATTAAGTTTGAAAGAAAATTAAGAATTTTGGTGGCCGGACCGTGATTAATATTGCTAATTTTATCTCTATTTATATATAGGGAAAGATTATATTCTTCGTTACAAATATTTATGTGATTGAGTTGGAAGAGGAAAATAATTCAAATTCAGATTTAGACAAAGTACTTGGTATTGAGATAGATAAAGCGAAGAAAACTATAATGTTATCAACTAAAAGTACAATAGAACTAATCAAAGAAGCTGTTACAGATTCGAATGTGAGTAACTTCTTTAGACTTCTTAATAATAATGCGGATTATATGAAGTTTCTATTTCTACATAGATTTGATTTATTTGGTTTTGGTAAAGACATTAACTTACCACATTTACACCTGTGTGATATGCCTAAAGGACAAAAAACTGATGAGGAATCAAAAACCCTTAAGCAATTAATAGTTACTAATGAATCATATTTTGAATTTGATTTAGATGGATTGTTACAGAAGTTTTTTGGTTTAGATGACCAAGGATGGAAATACTTTGTAGAGAAATACAGAGATATAACCACATATTTGAATGTTTTAGCTTTTAGAAAAATTCCAGAATTCAAACAATTGGTTGAAATGGAGGAATTTAACTATCCATTTATGAAAAGCATTGTTGGGGATTACCAGAGAATTGATGAAAAACTGGAAATTGAGGAACAAGAAATAGATACTGTTATTCTTGAAATGATTAGAAGCTTATTTGCTCAATTCGTTAGAAGTGCAATGTCTAATATTGAAGGAATTCTGACAAAATCTAAGGAAATAGGTTCATTTCTTTATGTTCCTTCCCATTTAAGTGCAAGAATCTGGATTGATAATCTTTTGAATCTGACCGATCTTGAATTCACATCATATATTAATTTACTTGATGACTTATACAGAAATAATCTGATTGATGCAAGAAGTATACTCTCTTGGTGTGAAAATTGTAGTTTAGAAAATCAATTACTTACTCAGACAATAGGAAGAATTGCTCCATCAAAAATCTCAAGAGATAAGTGTTTAAACTGTCAAAAGATAAAATCCTATGCAGCAATATTTGCTTTTACTGACTTATTTAGAGAAATAATGTTATGTAATGATGGAATTCTAGCAGTCTTCTTTGGCTGGTTACTAGAAGTGAACAAGATAGAATATGTTTTTGGTAAATATTCATCAAACCGAGAAATTGATTTTATCATAAATAATTCAATACTTGTTGAAATTAAAACACTAAGAGTACAAAGAGATACTGTCACTTTGTTTTCGAATTTTGAAAATGCTCTCAATCAACTTCGAAAACAAATATCAGATCTAAAGGAAGAGGGTATAAAAATCAAAAAATGTTATCTGCTCTGGAATCAATGGATAGAATTCAATCTAAACAAAATATCTGTACCAGCCAAATATAAAGATTTAATTAAGAAATATAATATCGAGATTATTGATCCATTAAAAATTGAGAAAATCATTGATTAGTTCATTTAATGAAAAAATAAATAACAAAATTTTAATTTTGCTTTAGCTTTCAGATTTGAATCATTCATACTGCTGATGAGAGAGATGTAGAAAATGCTAAAATAATAATAATTAAAATTATCATAATCGGTGCATAAAGAATTCTGAAAAGGTTGCTTATTCCTCTTAGAACATTTTTTCTATTATAATAAAATCTCTCGTTAGTTTGTATTTCTAAGTATATTGTTTCTAGTAACTTCTCTTCGATTTCTTTTGATGTTAAGTTTGTTTTTGTAAATATACCGAGAATGGATAAATTTTCTATCTCTAAGCCTATTTGCTGTAAAATAAATATAATCATTACAATCAAAAAAACCATTTCAATTAAAGCTAATGGAGCAACAAGATTTGTAAGAAAAGGGAAGTTAATAAAAATACTGAAATCCCAAAAAAGTCTAATAACAACAAACGCTATTGCAGAAAATGTAAGAACAATTGTCATTATTTGAGAGAAACTATTACCTTGTACTTTAAGCAAATCTCTAATTTTTTCTGATTTTTCATCTAAAGCCTGTTTAATTAGATTCTTGTTATCCTCAGTTTCTGAGAAGTAATTATCTTTTAATGCTTCGAATTTTGATATATTGTTTTGAAAATCTGTTAGGATTTTTTCAGCTAAAATTTTCATTTTCTTATCTGTTTTCTTTTTAAAGAATCTTCTAATTAGTTTGAAAGATCTTCTCTTGATTTGAATTCCTAGACTAGTACCTTTCTCTTTTATTTCTTTTGGATCTAAAATTATATTTGCATTACCTTCCTCATCAATTTCAACACTCATTTATTCTTCCTTCCTTTTAATTTAATGAAGTATAGTTGATTTTATCTTTATTTAAAGATAGAACTGGGTATTATAAATGAATCGCATAGAATACAATAAAGGTATTTTAAAAGCTGAAAAACACCTTAAAAAAGTCACTATATTTATATTAAAAATACCAAATATTATTAATTTTATAATTTATCGAGTATAAATATCATTTTTTATATAATATAAATGAGTAACTTGAGCACATTATAAAAAGCTGAAACAAAGAAATTTCTTAGGAGTTATCAACTTCTATTTTTCATGAGAAATAATATAATAACAAAAATCTGTTGTTCTATTAAATTAGAGATTTATCAGCAAAAATAAATTGGTGGCTGGACTGCAATTTATGTTTTTATATTAAATTTTAAGCACTAGAGATGTGGAAAATAATAAAATAACTATTGCTAAACCTATCGTAACAGATTTTCTTCAGTTTAAATATAGATTTACTTATTATATATTGAGGAACTCTCTTGTTTGTACTTCACTCATCTCAAACAAATACTACAGTAACACGTACTTACCAAATGGGTATCAGGTTTCATGGAACCAGAGAAGAGAGAAGAGATAATGAGAAAGAAGCTAATCAAAGAGTAAAAGGTTTACAAGTACAACAGGAGGATTTACTCTACGATAGACATGCTATCAGTGAAGCTGTCAAAATTGCTCGATTGCTCCCTAATAAACAAAGTAAATTTGCTACTGGAGCAATACAAGCAGCAACAACAAAATATTCTAACATTTCAAGTAGTGCATATTATTGGTTATTCATCGCAGCTAAGGGTACGATTAACAAAGAAAAAAAAGTTTCAGATTTGTTGAGTTTACTAAATCAATGGTCTCAGCAAGGAATTGAATGGATAGTATTTGGACGAAGTCCTAGAATTGAAAGAACTCTTCTTTATAAATGGAAAACAAAAAGACTTTTCTCTATAAATATAGTGTCTGGAACAAGGAGGCAGATAGACAAATATTGTCCAAATAATCTGAAATTTAACTCATTTCTACCAGCAATAACTCAAGCTGAAGTAGAAAAATCAATAATATGCTGCTTTAAAGAGAAACAGATGGATCTCTCTAAAAATTCAACTTCATCAAAAGCAACTTCCTTCTTAAAATCACTTGAAATATTGAAAAATAATGTAATTACAGTTGCGCCTTTCATAACATCGTGGATAAACATTTCGCAGAAATCCAGATGGGGATCATTGAAAAAACTAAGTACTATCATCGCAGATGAGATTGGTTATGAAAATAGAAAGATATTTTCTGCTTTGAGGACAATAGTTGTTTTCGCACTCTCTCCTCATATTGGAGGGACTGTTCAAAAGATAATACAATCGATTTCTGCAGAAAAAGCTGTTCCTTTACCATTTATGAGAAGGAAAAAAGGAAAAATCCCAATTATTTTGCTAATGAAAAAAGATTATGTTGTATTAAGACCTGGTAATGCAAAAGAAATGACAGAACTTGCAAAAAAATATGGCAAATTTAATTTAGGTTTTACTTTGAAAGGATTCCCCCGAATAACAGGAACTCTGGTTTTTTCTCCGAAAATATTGGATTATCTAAGGAAGGGAGCAAATATCAAAGTACTATTGATTCAGAGTGGAATTTCTCCTAGTTATAAAATCAAGGTTTCAGTAGTTCTTGAAGGAGATAGCAATCTTTTCTTAAATACAAAATGCATCAAAGAATTACTTAAAAGTATTCAAACAAAAAAAACTGAAATATTAGGTTTGGACATCAATCGTTTAGGGGAACACATGATAACCTTCTCCAATCAAATACCTATCCCTCCCAAATTAGAAAAACTTGTTAAACGATATCTCTTAATTACTAATAAGACTATTCCTGAACTTAGTTTCAGCTTAAAATCTAAGAGTTTTTCTAAGAAATCAAGTCTCTATGTCAAAACGAAAGGTGAATTGTATCGTGTATATCAAAGAAGAAAGAAATTACTCAAAGAAATATATAATTTATCAACTCATTTTATTGCAGCGGTGATTATAAAATCCAAATGTGAGGTTTTATGTATTGAGGATTTGAACTTAGATCCAAGGAGTAAAAGAGGATCTTTAGCTAAAGCAATCTATAATATGCCTGATGATGAGAATATTTACTATAAAGCTTCTCAGTTAGCTTCAAAAATTCTCAAGTATCCAGTTCAGCTCATTTCCGTCAATCCTCAATACACAAGTACAAAACATAATGAGTGTGGTGGAATACTAAAGAGACATAGTGGTTCATATGATTTTTCAGTATGTGATCAATGCAACAAGAAAGTGAATACTCACCATAATGCAGCTAAAAATATTGAATCAAGAGGAAGGAAAATATTTGAATCATTAGAATTAAACACTCCCTTTACGCATACGAGGGATATAGAATGAGATTCTATCAAGACTATATTAATAGCTTCATAGTATGCGAGTCCCAAACCAGGGCCAGAATAAGTATCAAAATCTACAATAGAAAGGAAATTGGTGGCCGGACCGTGATTTGAACACGGGATCACCTGGTGTTTTGCCCTTTTTTAAAAGATCCCAAACCAGGGGCCATACCAAGCTAGACCATCCGGCCAGTAATTCTACACTAT
>CAZJUB010000137.1:0-4899 GCA_964549075.1 uncultured archaeon
GTCAAAAATAGTTGAATCAAAAAAACTTCTAGATGTTGCGAATTATATCCCCTTTTACTCTTTCCTATTCCCAGAAGAATATACTAGAATATATTTAATGAAATACAATAACATAACTCACATATCAAATCTAGATAATTATGTTGTTTATAGTTTCGCAACTAGTAATAATTTCAAATTTGAAGCTTTTCTTTCTCAGCTTCAAGAGTTCAACATTCTTTTTGAAATATTACATACACAATCATATAATTCTCTAATCCCAGATGAAACTGATACTTTTTCATTAGAGATAAAAACACCTTTATTCTTTCTATTATTCATTATATCCATAATTATTTTATCACTTTTCGTAGATATTAAAAAAGAGGGGAATTATTTATTTTCTTTTTATAATGAAAGAGGTTTATATTACAGAAAATCACGATTGTACTTAAACTACTGGTTTATTTCACAGTATGTTTTTGTTTCCATTATTTCTTATTTTTATAGTATACTAATCCTTTTAACAACAATTTTGATTTTGAACCAATTTGTCATACTTCCAATCAACATTATATATAGTTGGGAACAAGTAATTCTATCAATTTTAGTGATTACTTTTACAATTCTTTTTGCATTATTTATTGAAATTAACAAAACAAGAAAAGGAATATTTAGAAATAAAATAGAGGGTAAAACAAGTGAATGAAATAAAAACGAAGATAATTCAAATAATTGATTTACTGCATGTATACAAAGGCAAGGTTGAGACTATTGCTCTTCCGGGAATTAACCTTTCTGTTAATCGTGGAGAACGTTTAGTGATTAGAGGTAAATCTGGAATAGGAAAAACTACCTTATTACATTGTCTAGCTGGTGTCATTAGACCTACTACAGGAAAAATCTTAGTCAATAACAAGAATATTCTCGATTTCAATGAGGATCAGCTTGCAGATTATCGATGCTATACTATTGGTTTAGTCTATCAATCATATAATTTAGCTCCATTCTTAAATGTAAAAGAAAATATTGAATTTCCAATGGTTTTAGCTAAACTTCCAAGTGAAAAACGAGAAAGAAGGATTGATGAACTTGCAGAATTTCTTGAGATACAACGATATTACGAACAATTACCTGAGAATCTAAGCGGAGGAGAACAACAAAGAGTTGCAATTGCAGTTGCTTTAGCAAATAATCCACCAATTATTCTTGCAGATGAACCTACAGGAAATCTTGATGAAGAAACCTCAAAAATTGTCTATCAACATTTGTCAGAAGTTTGTCAAGTTTATGGAACTACTTTATTACTAGCATCTCATGATCCTAATGCAAAAAAATATACAGACAGAGAGATTTTATTAACAAAATTAAAAACACAGTCACTTTAATTTTCTCCAACATCCTTCTCTCTTTTTAATGTTTAGTAGTTCCTTTCTAATGAATATTTTTCTAATCGTATTTGGAAAAGCAATTTAGCTAACAAAGTTTATAGTAGTTTGATGCATCTGTTTCAATAAGAGTAATTAAATGAGAAAATTAATAGGATTCATATTGATCATCAGTTTATTTACAATTCAGCTCTTCAACATAAGTGCAATTATTAGAGAAAATGATTTAGATTGGGGAACAGGAACTATTGTTAATTTGATGGGTGAAATCTCTTCTGAGAAACTCACAGATGATCTCCATACTTTAAGTATAACTCTAACCTTACTCTCTTTGAACGATACTGCTGTTGAACTCTATAATATCCGTGTTGATTATAGGATACCTGATCATTTCTCCCAATATAGACCTTTATCTAGATTATCGACTATTAATTCTACCAGCAAAGTAGATGTATTATTTCAATATGATTCTCTATGGGGAAATTGTAATTTAGAAATGAGTTTGTCTTTTGATGAAAATAATACTCTTATAAATGACCCAACATATGTAACTGGCTGGATAGTTTATTTTAATCTTGAACCGTATGTACAACCTACAACTCCTACTACACCTCCTACAAGCACTCTTCCTTCCTCAACTCCAACAGGGTTTGATTGGGGAGAAAATTGGTACATTTTTCTTATAATCGGTGGTGGCATATTGTTGGTATTAGTATTAATAAGGTTTGGAATCTCTCTCAAAAATAGAAAATAGTTAAGATTTATCCAAGAAATTTTAGAAAAATTAATTAGTGGAATTAGTAACAAAAAGCAAAGTGATAGAAAAAGGTAAATTGTGATTTCATTGATTAATTTCCGCAAATACGAACATAAAACAGATTTCTTTAAGATTCGTGATTTTCTTATACAAAATTATTTCATAAGTTATCCTTTGGTTTGGACACTTGAAAGATGGAACTATGCCTATTTTTTTGTCAGAAAAATGTTCGAAATTTCTGAAGCTAAATGGTCTGAAAGAGTTGGGATATGGGAAAATGAAGATGGTGAAATAATCTCCGTGGTAAATGATGAAGGAGAATCTAAAGGAGAGGTGTTTTTTCAAATAAACAAAGAGTATTTAGATAAACTTCTTTTCGATGAGATGTTCAATTTTGCTGAAGAAAAATTAGCCTTGTGGGATGATGGAAAGAAAACAGTTAATTTGAGAATTCTTGAGAATTGTGGAAAGGTTGAGTCAGAAGCAAGGAAAAGAGGGTACACTATAAATCGTGAAAAATATGAAACAACAACATTTCTTCAGTTATCACAGAAATTACAGATTCCTAAACTTCCTCCCGGATTCTACTTGAGTTCTATGGATATTCAGAATAATCTTGATAAGAGAGCAGAAGTATTTGCTAAAGCTTTTGGAAACTTCGGTACTCCTGATGAAGTTTGTGGAAATTTATACAAAGAACTTCAAAAATCACCTGATTATAAGAAAGAGCTAGATGTATTTGTCGTTTCTCCTGAAGAAGAATTCGTAGCTTTCTGTTTAATTTGGTATGATTCATATAATAATATTGGAATTTTAGAACCAGTGGGAACAAATCCAGATTTCAGAAAACAAGGTTTAGGTAAGACAGCTGTTTTTGAAGCTATAAAAAGAGTTCAAAAATTAGGCGCTAAGAAAATAATTGTAGGAGATGGTCAGAAATTTTATCTCTCCTTAGGATTTAGCTTAAGTCATAAGCATATGATCTGGACCAAACAATGGTGATACTTTTTATACGGATATCTTTTAAGTGTCTTAACAAAGTTTAAGTTGTGCTCAAATGGAAGATCTTGATAAATTTAAGCAGAAATTAATAGATAGAGAGATTACTATTGAAAAAATTGAAGAATTTATGAAAGTCTTAAAAGACTTTGAAACTTTTGTGAGTAATTTAAATAAGACTATCGCCACTATCTCTTCGGAAGATTTCTACAATTTTTCAGAAGAGTTAATTAAGAAAAAGCAAAACACAAGTTTTACGTATGAAGTTATAGTTGGTTATGGTCGTTTTACAAATAATAATAATTTAGTTCGATGGGGATTAGAAGTTCTTGATGGTAGCGAAGTCATGAAAAATTTCTCAAAAAGGTTAGAAGAAGAATTTGGTAAAGCATTTAGAGACGAAATTTTCGCTGACACTGAAATTCCTCCTCTAGGTATAGATCCCAAAAAGAAACCTGAGTATACAAAGAAACTTATCTCTCGATTTGAATCAAAAGTTGATGAAAAAACCTGTGAAAAATTCTTAGCTGAAGGACTTAGAGATCCCTATTATGAATGGAGAAAGCCCGATAGAGAAAAATTCCTCAATTCTAAGAATATAGATGAGTTTCTAGAACAAAAACAAGAGCGTTTCATCAAAAATCTTGAGAAACTAAGAGACGAAGAACAACTGTTCTTCACACAAGAAGTAAATGATGAGGTTGTTGAATATGCAAGAAATAATCCGGGAATTGAAGGGGGAATAAGAAAAGGTAATATTCTAACTGTAAATAAAATACCTTACGAGACAATAGGATATATTCATGCAGACAATCCTAAAATGAAAGCTTATCATTATTGTCATTGTCCTTGGGTTAGAGAAGCTATACTAGATGATACATTAGATAGAATCCCAAAAGTATTCTGCAATTGTAGTGGAGGATATTATAAACAGTATTGGCAAATTGTGCTAGATCAACCTATAGAAGTCAAAACTGTAAAAACAGTCATAAATGGTGATCCAATCTGTGAATTTGATATTTATCTACCGGAAGAAATTGTAGAAGGTCTGGACTAGTTTCTTTATTAAAAAGACAACAAGATAAAAATACCAAGTACTTAATCCTCTCTTATGGTTCGCAGACCAGAGACTGAATATTATCTTGAAAATGAAGCTAAAAAGAAATATATTGAATTACCTAATGGAGTAAAAATGAGAGTTCTCTTTATCGATGCTGCTGAACCTACAAAAAATACCTTGAATATTGTTTATTATTCTGGTTATATATCCTACATTTTTCTTTGGAGAGGATCAGTCAAACTCCTAAGAAAACACCATAACATAATATTTATAGAATCAAGAGAAAAAGAATTTTCTTCATTCCCTCCTGATAATGTGGTTTATAGTGTAGATACACTAGGGGAAGATTTTCTCTTAGCTTTCAAGGAATTGGGATTAGACCCTCAAAAGTGCGTTATTGCTGGTTCTTCTATAGCTTCTGTCGGAGTTCTAGAAGCAATGAGTAAACATAATTTCAATCCATTTCTTTCAGTTCATTCTTCCCCTCAAATTATATACAAAGAAAATACCAAACCAAAAATTCTTTCAACAATCTTTCCCCACTGGTTTGTTATATCTTTGAAACCATTTATTTACATATTTTATAAAATCAAATTTAGACGAGATAAAGAATCTGGAAGAAGTAGGATTCATACCTTAAGTAGAATGTTTATGAAAAGTTCTCTAAAATGGATGAGAAAATTAGAATCATTCATGCCTGATTATGAAATGAAAGA
>CAZJUB010000138.1:0-4802 GCA_964549075.1 uncultured archaeon
TTGAGGTAGATGATTATCCGATTATCGAAGGAGAATATGCATCTTTTGATTGGTACCGAGGTTCATTTACTCCAAATTATATTACAGGTTTCGCTGATCCAGTTCCTGAGGATTTTGATAGTATAGTCAATTCTACTGGTTTATATGTCTACGAGATTTCTTCTAACTACTATCATCTTTTTGCAGGAGTTTTTGCAGTTGTTGACCTTCCTAAAAATACTAATCTTAATATTTCATTTAATGGGAGAGCAACTTCATCAAGATATGATCAAATTATAATGGGTGTAGCAGTAATCGATCCTGTAACACTTGATTATTTAGGAACAAAAAGACCTTATGATTATCAAGATACGGGTATCTCTACTTATTATGATACAGATTATAATTCCTTCAATTATACCTTTAACACAGCTGGTCACAATCAAGTAATATTATTCTTTTATTATATAGATGCAACAATTTCCAATTGGCAACAAAAAATCTGGGTGACAGATTTAACATTAGATTTTATTCCTGCTCCAGCATTAGAGGATAGTGTTCCCCCAACGATTGTTTGTTATTTATTGCTTCCACCAGGAGGAGATAAAATAACTAATATTCAATGGTATTTTACAGATGCTAGTAATTCTGGATACTTCTGGTTTTTCGTTAATTCTTCTTTAGAATTTTACTCTGAATGGAATTCATCTTTGGGTGTTTTCTTTATTATTTCACTAGACATTTTCTCCTCTGGAACATATAATTTCACTTTAGTAGTAGCTGATGCATATGGAAATAATGCTTATAACACAGTAATTTTTACAATTGAAGAAAATATAACAATATCAACTGAAACAACAACACCTATCGATTACGATTTCACAACAATTGCCTTTCCTAGCTTAGCAGTTTTAATTTCAACGTTGATTGCATTAGTAGCTATTCCTATAAATATGAAAAGAAAGAACCAGTAGGTTCTACTTAGTATTCTTCAGCGAGTAAGGAATCCTTATGGAAACAAAATTGAAAAAATGGCTTGATGAGAAAAATATTAACTATAGAATACATACTCATCGTGCTGTTTTCACAGTAGAAGAAGCTAAAAAATATTGCAGTTTTATTCCTGGATTACATTGCAAGAATCTTTTCTTAAAAGAAAAAACAGGTCAAAAAAGGTTTTTTCTTGTTACACTTCCATCTGATAAAAGGCTAACTTTCAAGGACTTAGAGGAAATTCTCAACTGCTCAAAGCTCACATTCGCAAAAGAAGATGAATTAAACCTATACCTGGGATTATCAACTGGAGCAGTATCAGCTTTAGGTCTAGTAAATGATGTTTCTAATAAAGTAATTTTTGTAGTTGATAAAGAAGTGTGGAATGCAGAGATAGTTTCATTCCATCCTAATATCAATACAGAAACTTTAGAATTAACAAGGGAAGCTTTTCATAAGATTATAAAAGCGACAGGTAATGAAACAGTCATTATAGGAAACAAATAAATTCTCTTAGTTTTTACTGAATATTAGCTCAAATATTGTGTGTTGCTTATGACTAATATTCATTTCATCAATTTGACAAATGAAACTGATGAAAAATATAAGGAGGAGTATTTTGTCCTAAGACAACAGTTTGAAGAAGAAAAATTTGGATATCTATCTCCTGCATTAGAATATTATAGAATCTTACAGAATCTTCCTGAAGAAGATGGTAAAGCATTTTGTGTAACTCTCTTAGTAAATGATGATGATTCAGTAATAGGTTTTGGAATCCAAGGTTGGAATACAAAGTATGACAATCTGCAAAGTGGGTGGTTAGATTTATTCATAACTCCTCAGATGAGAAGAAAAGGTTTAGGACTGATTATTCTGAAGAAAATTATATCGATTTTTCCTGAGCAAGTAACAATTTTGCATGTTTATGCCATGAGGAGTATCCCAGGTTTTTTCTTCTTAAAGCAATTTAAGAACAAACCAGATTCAGAAGAGTATATGCTGACAGCTGATATTACAGAATTTGATGTTGATGAGGTTCGAAAAGAAAAAAGAAAATTAGAAGATAAAACTAAGAGGAATGGATATGAGATAGTAAAAATAGAAAATATGAATTTTGATAATAGTCTTAGTGTTAAGGATTTTGTAGCACTTACTGAAGAAATAGCAAACGACATACCAAGAGGAGAGTTTAGTGTTGAAAGAATGGTACATACAACTGAGCGTTATAGAAACAGAATTGAAAGACATCTTTTAGCTGGTTATACTGTAGTCTCCTTTGTGGCAGTTGAGATTAGCAGTGGTGAACCTGTAGGATTTACAACAGTAGTAACTAACAAATATTATCCCCATCAGGCAAAGCAGAGACATACTGGAGTTTTATCAAGTCATAGAGGAAAAGGATTAGGATTAATGATGAAATATCAAACACTCTTGTTTTTATTAGAAAAAACGAAAGTTAGGTATTGGACTACTGAAAATAATAAATCAAATATTCACATGTTTAATATTAATAAACTATTGAAACATAAAATAACAAATATACAGTCAGAATTTGAGATTAACAAAGAAGAGATTGTTAAACATCTGACTTGAAAATAGCAAAAAAACGCTAAACATTTAAATAATACAATTTGATATCTTTGATTTGACACTTTCCATTTTCTAATGAGGTGTTTAAATGAAAATAAAAATTATATTATAACAACATTTATCGTATGTTTTCTTTTTCTTTCCATTTTACTGAATTCAGCTTTTTATAATCCTCATATACCTATAGCAACAAATAACGATTTTATCAATATAAATACTATAGCCTATTGGAATTTTAACGAAAATACTGGAGATACACTTCATGATCAAAGCTCAAATGTTAATAATGGAATTATTTCTGAGGCAATTTGGGTTGAAGGATCAAATTATTCTGCACTTGAATTTGATGGTAATGATTATGTCATATTTCCATATTCCTCCAGTTTTCAACTCTTAGCTAGTTTTTGGACACTTGAAGCTTACGTGAAACTATCAAGTACTGGTACCCAAAATGGTTGCACTTTATTTATGATGAGTGCAGCAACTCCTACAGGTGGAGGAGCAGAGAACAATTTGGTTGTTACTGCAACAAATACAGGTCAAAGTAATAGGATAAGTATAGGAACCTATACTCAAATTGATGGCGCATTCAATGGTGTATTTGATTATGCTCCTCCATTAAATCAATGGATTTTAATTGATATTGTTTCAACATCAAATTGGTTTTATTTATACGTTAATGGAACTTTAATAGATCAATTTTCATATCCTGGACTGAGTATAGATCATTCTTCAAGAGCAAATGTATATATTGGAACTGATGTGGATGCTGATGGAAGCTTATCTGATTATTTCTACGGAATTATAGACGAGTTCGCAATTTATAATACAAATCTAGATGCTGGTACAATCGCTGACCATTACAATTTTTATGAAAATATCGATTTATTCCCCCCCACAATATTAAGTTCAGGAAATCTTAGTTATGAAATCGGTACTTTAAACCATTTTATCAATTGGACTCTTTCAGACACAAAACCTAGTTATTATGAGATATATAAAGATGATTTATTGGTATTCAATGATACCTGGAGCGACAATAAACAAATATTGTGGAATGTTGATTCTTTGACTGCAGGAACATATAACTATACAATTATTGCATATGATCTCAAAGGACAATTCTCAACAAATTCAGCATTTATAGAAGTCTACGAACCAATGGAAACTGAAGAATCTATTACTCTCTTTGAGTTTACTATTTTGGCATTACTAGTAATTCCTATTGTGAGTACGAAAAAGAAAAGAAGACAATAATTCTAGCCTAAGAACTTTTTTTCCTTTTTATCCCTCTTTTTACAAAACTTAATTCTGAATTAAAATTAAACTATCATTTTTGATTTATAGCTCTGACTAATCTATATAAGTGTTCAAAAAAGAATCCATATTATGTATAATTTCTTTACTAAAAGAATAAATCATGTTTTTGTAATGGTCTTTTTAGTTCTTGTAATTTATCCCGGGATAAAAACCTCAGCTGAAAACCAGATAGCAATATCTGAGAAATCCTATCCTTCTATATCAAGAGATTGGGAGGATATATCCTTACTTTATAACAACATGTATCACAATTCTTCTGAAGTAAATGAAGAAATTGATAGGTTTAATTTACTTGTTCCTGAGTTAATTGATATAGACACTATTGGTTATAGTTTTCAAGGAAAAGACATCAGAGTTTTAAGAATAACTAACGAGAATCGAGATTATCAGAAAGCACAGACTCTTGTTGTAAGCCATCATCATGGCAGAGAGCAAATCACTGTAGAATCAGCATTAAGATTTATTCTCTATTTACTAAATAATTATCAAGAAAATTCTAAAATAACAGAATACTTAGATTATCAAGAGATTTTTGTGATTCCAACCGTTAACCCAGATGCTCTAGACATAGTTGTTGATCAGGGAGATTACTGGCTAAGAAAGAATCTTCACCCTTGGGATGACGATGGTGATGGGTTGTATGAAGAGGATCATGTTGAGGATGTAAACATGGATGGAATAGTATCGTCTTTTGATGTCTATGATAATACTAATCCCGCCAATCCAATTTATCAATACACTTACTATGAAGGAATTGACAACGATTTAGATGGAAAAATTAACGAAGATCAATATGGTTATACAGATTTAAATAGGAATTATGATTCTTACTGGAGAGACGGTAACGGATGGGAAGATGATACTCTATCACAGATTTATCCTGGTCCTACACCTTTTTCAGAACCTGAAACTCAAGCAGT
>CAZJUB010000139.1:0-3840 GCA_964549075.1 uncultured archaeon
GAACGTGAATTGGAACTTTAACACTAGGATCTGCAGCCATTTGGGCAAGTTCTTGATAGCCTGTCAATATTACATCAATCATTAAACATTTAGCTCCATTATCAAGTACATCTTCGATTCTTCTCCACATAACATCATGTTTAGCAGTTACATTTACTGCATGGATAACTGTTCTACCTGTTTCTTCTTTTACCTGGTCAAGTTTTTCTAAAACGTTGACAGTACGATCTTCAATTGGACAGAATGGTTGATTACTAAGATTTTCATCGTCTTTTATGAAGTCAACACCACCCATTGCAGCTTCATATGCAACTTCGGCCCATTCTTTTGCTGTCAAACCCATCTTTGGCTTAACGATTGTACCTACATGAGGACGACCTGGAAATTCTCCTTTATCAGTTCCTATGATTTTACGAACACCTTCAATACCAAATTTAGGACCAGGAAAATAATCAGCTATACTTCTTGGAAATTCTACATCTAACCATCTGATATTTCGTAACTTACCTAATCCAAACAGATTTCCAGCAAGCATAGATAGAATGCTTGTGATACCAGCTTCCATATCAAATGTTTCTACTTGAAAACCAATAGTGACTTCTCCACTCTGATAGTCGTCGTGAGTTTCAAAGACTTTCTTATCTAAAACCTCTGCACGTAACTTTGCTACGTGAGGTTTACCTTCAGTTGTAGTTAAATCAGTCCATGTACCGACACTTTCCTCATCACAGATTTCTTCTGCGGCTACATCAACACTTTCTGAGTGTTCTACATAATAATGTGCAACTACCAATTCTTTGTATTGTTCTGTCATAATTTTTACCCCTTTATTTAATCTTAATTATATAATTTCATCATTCATTACCATGAATGGATATTCTTGTCTAACCACAAGATACACTGCTGATGGTGCAAAGACACCAGCTTCAGATATGATACCATCAATAAGGTCATGCGATACTGTTTCGAATGCAGGATTAAGAAAATTAAGCCCTTCAGGAGGATTTTCCCATATTTCCTTGCTCTCTCGCATCTCTATCTCAGATAGTTTTCCTATGCTTGTTTCTGGATCGTATTTTAAGAGATTGATGGCAGAATAGAATGGAACATCCATTTCTTGTGCAGCTAATGCTAGTAATCTTGTTCCTATTTTATTGATAACTGTACCTTGACTAGTTATAGAATCAGCACCAGTGATTATAATATCAACATCATGTCTGTTAATCACCCATCTCATAGCACTATCAACAACTTGAGTGGTTGTAATTCCAGCATCTACAAGTTCTTTTGCAGTAATACGACCTTGATAGCGAGGACGGGTTTCTGTACAGAAGACTTTTATCTCTTTACCTTGGCGATGGGCTTCTAGAATAATTCCTGTTGACAAAGATGAGTGACAATGAGTCATAATGGTACTACCCTTCTTAATACGATGAGCACCATATTGGATAACTTTTCTTTTTGATTCTTCTAGAAGGTTAATGTATCCCTCCGCAAAAGATTTGACCGTTTCTCTTGCTTCTTGTATTGAAGAAGCTTTTTCGTGAAGATTATAGATTATATATCGAAGACCGTTTCTAAGCGCGGGTTCAGTCGCTCTTGCAGTCGCTAAAACTTGACGTGCTTTTTCTAGTTCCTTGAACATATTGTCAATAGAAGAGACTTCAAGACGCTCAGCTAAAGAAGAAAAGGCATTAACACCTTCAATAGCTATGTTAGTTGCACCTTGAATCTTAAGAGAGCGAATGTCATCTACAACTTGCATGAATGTTGAGTCCATATAAATCACTAATAGACAATTAACTACAATAACGAGAGGGATAATAAAGAATTGTGGTCAGAACAATTTTTGAACAATGTTTTATATACTGAAAACTGAGTGAGCTTTAAAGCTGGTGATATTATGAGTAATAAAACAAAATTTGGAATATATATTGCTAACCATGGGATTACAGATAACCCACAAGATTATGTTAAGTTAGCTAAGAGTGCGGAAGAATGTGGGTGGGAAGGTTTCTTTATATGGGATCACGTTTTCCTGCCGTGGTCACCAGAAGAAGATGTCTTAGATTCATGGAGTTTATTGTCTGCAATAGCTACTCAAACGAATAAACTCACTCTTGGTACAACAGTTACGCCTTTAGCAAGAAGAAGGCCAATGGTAATAGCTAGACAAGCAATGACAATTAATAGACTATCTAATGGAAAATTTATTCTTGGTGTGGGATTAGGAGGTACAGAGGAATTAAAAGTTCTAGGTGAAGAAGAGAACCCTAAGGTTAGAGGAGAGATGCTTGATGAATCTTTAGAGATTCTAAAGGGTTTGTGGTCGGGAAAACCTTTTACTTATGATGGAAAATATTACAAGATAAAAGAATCTGTTCAATTTAAACCAGCAGACGATATAAAAATCTGGGTAGGAGGTTTTTGGCCTCATAAAAAACCATTTCGTCGGGCTGCAAAATATGATGGAATTTTTCCATTGAAAGTAGGATCTGATCCTTCAATATATATTGAAGATTATCAAGAAATTAAGAATTATATTGGAAAGTACAGGAAATCATTGGAATCATTTGATCTCGTAAAAAGCATATTTACAGTTAAAGATAAAGATGAGGATGCCTATATCCATGAATTCATGGACTTTGGCGTTAGTTGGCTATTAGAGGCTTTTTGGTCAGAACGATGTTCTTTGAAAGAAATACAGAAGAGAATAGAGCAAGGACCTCCAGAATAACTTTATATAAACAAATGAGGTTGCGTATAGGTATTGCTGCTTAAACCTGCAGATCGTTTTTTCACTGTAAAACGTATTTCAAGGGAAAGTTTTATTATTCTTCCTTAGCATATTATTGTCTGTTAATTATTAGTTGAGATAAATAGGAATGTGTCAGACATGAAAGTCACAGGCTTCGCATCACAATCTGTAGGACAGCCACTAGAGCCTTTCACTTACGAACAACCAAAAATAAATCCACATGATGTCCTGGTTTCGGTGACACACTGCGGTCTGTGCCAGACAGACATCCACGCTATTGAAGATTACTACGGAATAACTACTTTCCCATTTGTCCCTGGTCACGAGATTGTTGGGCATGTGTCAGCTGTGGGAAGTGCAGTATCTGACCTCAAAGAAGGAGATCGGGTCGGCATTGGTTGGCAAGGTCGTTCTTGCATGAAATGTGAGTGGTGCTTGAAGGGTGAAGAACAACTTTGCATGGATATCGTATCGTCAGCAACATGGAACCCCTATGGTGGTTTCTCATCCTCTGTCTGTGTGGATAGCCGTTTTGCTTACTTGATTCCTGATTCCATGCCCTCAGAAGTGGCTGCAGTACTCATGTGCGCTGGGATCACGGTTTACTCACCGCTCCGTTCTTACGCAGCTCAACAAGAGAAAAAAATTGGCATTATTGGTGTGGGGGGATTGGGTCACCTCGCGATACAGTTCGCGCACGCCCTCAACTATGAAGTAACTGCAATTTCCTCCTCTCCGGACAAGAAAGAACAAGCACTGGCATGTGGCGCAGATCACTTCATGGTTTCGGACAAAAACAGCATGCAAAAAGCAGCGTTTAGATTTGACCTGCTGTTATGCACCGCTCATGGAAAGCTTAATTGGGTAGATTTGTTGGATATCCTGAAAAAGAATGGTCGCTTGATTCTTTTCGGTTTCCCTGACGTAGAGTTCAATTAGACTGACCTCGTGGCACACCAACTAACGATTGCTAGTTCCTTCCTTGGCAATCGGAAAACGATGCGAGAGATGCTATCATTCGCACATGAGCACAATATCGTTCCCAAGTTAGAGTTAATGCCCATGAAAATGGTAATCGAAGC
>CAZJUB010000139.1:3850-4722 GCA_964549075.1 uncultured archaeon
CAGAATTGTCCTATATAACGACATCGAGAAAGTGGAACTCTAAATGAGACTTACATTTTAATAATGATGAATTAGTTAAGAATTTGAATAAAAAAACTTAAAATTGAATTGGTGGGGCACGGCGGATTCGAACCACCGACCAATTGGTCACTCATTTTTGACTCACAAAAACTATGAGCCAATCGCCTACTAGTTGAGAGGTACGCAACCTTTCAACTTCTAACCAAGCTGAGCTAGTGCCCCTTGTTACAAACTATTTTTTCTTATGGTTTTTTTAAGTTTTTTCTTCTCATCTATATTCTTTACTAACTTTAGCATATATTTCCTTAGATCTTTTACTTTCGACTTTGTGATCTATAATAGGCTTTGGATAGTCTATCTCATTAAAATTAATTATTTTAAACCAGTTGTGTATAATTCTGTTTTCCACCTCTTGAAGTTCAGGTATCCATTTTTTAATATACTCACATTCTGAATCAAACCTCTTCTGTTGTGTCCATGGGTTAAAAATTCTGAAGTAAGGTTGCGCATCACAACCTGTTGAGGCAGCCCACTGCCAATTTCCATTGTTTACTGAGATGTCGAAATCCACCAGTTTCTTTGCAAAATATTGTTCTCCTTTTCTCCAATCTATGTGTAAGTCTTTTGTTAAAAATGATGCTACAATCATCCTGACTCGATTATGCATATAACCGGTTGTGTTTAGTTCTCTCATTCCTGCATCTACTATTGGAAAACCTGTTTTACCTTCTGACCATGCTTCAAAATGCTTTTTGTCTTCTTTCCATTTGATTTTATCATATTTTTCTCTAAAGGATTTTTTATTTTGTCTCGGAAAATAATATCCAATTTGAGTGAAGAAATCTCTCCAA
>CAZJUB010000140.1:0-4615 GCA_964549075.1 uncultured archaeon
GATAATTTTGGTGATTTAGAACTAATAGAAGAAACTTCTCTTACGAATTTATTTTATATTACATTCTCTTTACTAATCTTGATTATCATCTCAAATAAAAGAAGAAAATATCATGAAACTCTCAATTAGATTTATTAATTTGTATTCTACACCCATGATAGATGGAACCACAAAACATAGAATCTGTTCTTAAAAAATGGTTCAAAAATAAGCCACATAGTTGCAACATCGAAATTGCAGGTCGACATTTTGCTGGTCGTTTTGCAGAGTCACTTTTCGAACCAACAAGTTTCCTTCTTGGAAGTGATATTCTACGAATAAACTTTAGCCAATCTGAAATACTTACCATTTTCAAACCAGAGGGAGTACAAATTTTGGATCAAACTAATTTAATTATAACGAATGCAACTGAATTTCGATTAGGTTGGTACTATTATGGTCGTGATATCAAATCAGAAAACTGGTGTGAAGATATTTACCAGATTAATAAAAAGAAGATTCAACTGGTTGAAATTTTTGATAATAAAATAACAAAAGAAATTTTTGAGTACGAAGGGGAATATTTAATTTCTATAGACCCAATTATCTAGCTTGGTGTTTAGTAAATCCAACTAATTTGACTATAAAAAGCTTCTAGTTAAGGAAACTATTATGAATATTTGAATTATTTTTTTCCAATGACTGATATCTGTTAACTTTTCTGTTAGTTGCTATTTCCAATAGTTTAACATAAGAAACAAATTCTTCTTTTAAATTATTATGATATTGAAAATCAAATATTAAATAAGTTCATTTAATACTTCTTTTTCTTATCCATCGTTTTCTTATCCAAAAGAGTACTAATATTATCGATATAAGTCCAATAATTCCACTTATTATTAAAATAACTACAATTACAACTGGATCTATCGAGTGGTGTTGGTAATAAATCCAAACAGAATTAACTGTTATCTGTTCATTTTCCCATAACCAAAGATAAGATTTTCCTCCAGTTATTGTTGTTACTGTACAATCATCAGCATGTTTTCTTGGTTGAAAACCAGTCACCTTAAACTCTACTTTTTCGTGGATGTTTGAACTATTATCCCAACTATTCGCAGTTCCAACAATATACTCTATATAAGTTTCATAGTAGTTAAGAGTAGTATCATACGAATTATACTCTACTTGAATGTTAGTGAAAGAAATAGCTTCAAAGGTTACGTTACATATGATTAAACCTACATAGTCCCATCTATAAAAATAAAGTGTATAGTTTTGAGCTATTTCAGGTGTTATTTCAGTTGTAGTAAAATTTGTTTCTACTTCATTAACAAAAACTGATATCTTCTCTTCATCTAGGTTAAATGTAAAAGGTATTCCAACTGCAAGTTTCTGTTCTGTGTTGTTAAAGTTGTAGAAACTATAGTTACCTGAATAATCTATTATCGCATGTTGAGTAGATTTATCTGCATCGATATTAAATAAAACATCCGCAGATTGCATACTAACGTTGTGAGAACCATTTGTTGGTAAAAGTACTCCATTCGCAACATGCTCTATGTATATTGGATTTGCTAAAGTGTTTTGTTCAACTGATGTAATCATAATTGTTCCAAATATAAACATAAAAAAAGATAAGAAGACTTTATTTCTATTCAATATCAACATATCATAATAATGAGATGTATTTATATTAATAAACTTTGTGTAGAAAAAGCAAATTGAGGTAAAACATGCTTTGAATCTATGAAAGGTTTATTCCATAAACCTGGAACTCCTTCTAACTTTTTTATTTATATTGATAATTATTACTTATGTTTCTTAACGATAAAACGGAATTCATCAGAATTGTTCTCTTCTTTAGAAACAAGTTCTTGCCCTGTGACATTAGCCCAAGCAGGTATGTCTGACAAACTTCCAGGATCTGTAGTTAGTATCTCAAGAACTTGACCGATTTCCATCTTTGAAATAGCTTTTTTAGACATTAAAACTGGTTTAGGACAACTTTCACCTCTAGCATCAACTGTACTATTAACCTTACCAGCATATCTTTCAGCTGAGAACTTCCTTTCTGAAGATTTCGATTTCTTATCCTCAAAAGGGAATTCAGGATTATATTCAGTAGTCATTGGATATCCTTTCTTATCCCACCAATCTAATCCTCCTCTCAAGCTCTTAACGTCTTCAAAACCTGCTTTATTCATAATCTCTGCAGCAACTAAAGACATCCCTCCTCCAGGGCACATAGTAACTATTTCCCTTCCTTTTAGAGGAGCAAGTTTCTCTAGGTTATCGATTAATTGCATGATAGGAACAGACTTAGATTCTGGAATATGTCCATACTCTTTATAAGATCCTTTTGTTGCATAGAATTCTTTTCTGCTTCTGACATCAATTAAAATAGGTGGATTTTCAGAATTAAAGCTCTCATATAACTGATTTGTAGTTATTTCATCAACACCTGGAATAGTCCAATTTCTTTTAAAAACTCCATTATAAATAATCTGTAAAACCTTTATGAAAAATTTAAATTTATTGAACTTAACTTCTTTAATATCCTGTTCTTTTACCATTTTCTCACCAATTATTTCTATTCTTAATCATTTATTTTTAAATGATATTACTTTAACACATTTATGCAACTTTAATAACAACATTCCCTTTTTTATGACCAATGTCTACATATTTATGAGCTTCTATAATTTCTTCTAGTGGATAGATTTGATCAATTACAGCTTTCAATTTTCCTTCTTCTATGATGTTTTTAAGGAAAATTAGATTCTCATTTTCTTCATTGGTGAATGATTTTATGGAGAGAAAAACACCATCATCTTTTAGAATATCTTTACAAGCTGATTTTGAGGTTTTTATAACTGCATCAAAAATGACATCATATTTTTCTTTGCTTTTTGTGAAATCTTCCTTAGTATAATCAATTACCTTATCAGCTCCAATTGATTTTACAAGCTCTACATTTCTAGTACTACATACACCAGTTACTTTAGCTCCAAAATATTTAGCTAATTGAACAGCGTAAGTCCCTACACTTCCTGAAGCACCATAGATTAAGACCTTATCACCTTTCTTTATTTTTCCTTTGATAATGTATAGCGGAGACATTCCACCAATTGGAACCGCTGCTGCTTCCTCAAAGGTCATATTAGTTGGCTTTAATGCTAATACTCCTTTCTTCCTCACTTCTGGGAGACATATAAACTCTGTATTTGTACCTGAATTAGTTCCTGTAGTAGTTCCAAAGACTTGGTCACCTTTCTTAAACTGCTTTACATTTTTACCTGCCTTTTCGATTTCTCCTGAAAATTCATATCCTGGTATTTTTTTTACTTTCATTCCCAAGAGACGGAAAAATGGCCAAACTACTCTAGGAAGTTTGCGTAAAACAGTATCACCTTTGGTCACAGTTGCAGCATGAATTTTTATTAACATTTCATCATCTTGAGGAACTGGTTTTTCAATATCTATAATCTTTAATACTTCTGGAGGTCCAGATTTTGCTTGTATAACTGCTTTCATTTTTTTCACTTTGTTTAATTAATCTCTCTGCTATTTGATTTTTTTGACGATAAAACGAAATTCTTCTGGATTTGCTTCCTCCATAGATAACAGCTCTTGTTCTGATACTTTAGCCCATGCTGGAATATCTGTTTTACTACCTGGATCAGTAGTTAATATCTCTAATACTTGACCAATTTTCATTTTGGTTATTGCTTTTTTAGAATTTAGAACTGGAATAGGGCAACTGAAGTTTCTTGCATCCACAGTTTTGTGAACCTCACCAGTATATTTCTCTTTTGAAGATTCCTTCGTTTCTCCTTTTTTCCCTTTATTCTGTGAAAAAACAGATTCAAATTCATCTATTGGGTAATCAGAATTAATTTCTGTAGTTGTAGGATATCCCTTTCTGTCCCAATTATCCATTCCACCTTTTAAACTATATACATTTTCAAAACCAGCTTTTACTAAAATTTCTGCAGCAACAAGAGACATTCCTCCACCTGGACAAATGGTCACAAAATCCTTATCTTTATGTTCTACTAATTTATCGATATTAGAAGTAAGTTGCATTATAGGGATTGACATGGAATCTTTGATGTGACCATACTTCTTCCAAGATCCTTCTGCACCGTAATATTCCACCCTATCTCGAGTATCAATTATTATTGGAGTATCACCTGAACTTATCCTTTCATTGAGCTCATCAACTGTTAGTTCTTTTACACCAGGTAAAAACCACTTTGTTCGAAACATGGTAAAGAAAAATAATTTTGCAAATTTCATTACCATTCGAAATTTACTTATTTTTATCTCCTTGATTTTGTTATCTTCGTTCATCTTAATCATCAATCAATGTTAAATAAAATAGCTGATATTAATTATAAATAGATTAGTTTTTAACAAAATTATCCGATCGTAACAAGCACATTCCCTTTTTTGTGACCTTTCTCTACATATTTGTGAGCTTCAACAATATCATCTAAGGAATAAGTTTTGTCAATTTGTGCCTTCAATTTTCCTTGTTCAATGATTTCTTTAATCTGAAGTAAATCTTCTGCAAATATCCTAGCAGGAGAGTCTTTTATGACGCTCAAATAGACTCCTTTCTGATTTAATA
>CAZJUB010000141.1:0-4577 GCA_964549075.1 uncultured archaeon
AAGACTATGAACTGGGTGATGATCTTCAAGGGTTCAGTAACAAGGTCGTAAATAGTAGCATAATAGGAGTTGTCGGATTCAGCAAGAAGATAATCAATAGAATAATCAGAGAAAGAAGGACCCGCAGGAGGAATATCTTCGAGAACTATAAACACTTTCAGTCAAGAAAGAAGAAAGAAAGTATAAAAAGACCAAGAGAAAAAGGATATGTAAATGGATAATACAGGCTGGGAGAAATTCGAGAGATTTCACAAAAGTATCTTGAAAGAATATCCCCAAGAGAAAAAGGGTGTCAAAGCTGCAATAGAGATTTCTGAATTTGCTAGAAAAAATGGACTTAACGTTCCTGTTAATTCACCTTTTAATTTTAGGTTTACAACCAATATGCACTATGATTGGTTAATCAGAGCAAATAAAATTCTGAAAATTATTTCAAAAATCCCAAATTATTTACCTAGAGTCAAACGTTTATTCAATAGCGAAGATATATTTGATTCCTTAACAGTTCTTTATGAACTAGAAGTGGCTTTAAGATTCAAAATTCATGGTTTAGATGTAACATTCTCTGTTGAGGAACCTCCTGAAAAGACATCGGATATAGAAGTTAAAATTTCTAATCAAATATTCAATGTAGAGGTTACAACATTGAATAATCCTGATGAAGTTAGAGATAAGATGGATTTCCTCATGTTTTTACATCAAATTATGTTAAAACATAAAGTATACATTGCTGGTAACATTATTAACATACCTAGGACAGAATCAATTATTCTATTAAATGAAGTTGAAGAAAAAGCTATTAAATCTAAAACAAAAATGAAAAAGGCTATTTATACTGAAAGTGGAAAACTCATACTCGAAATAGTTCCAAGAGAGAGAACTAGTGAGTTATCTTTTCAGGGGATCCATATAGTTTACAAAGAATTAACAGAGATTGAAGACAAAATTAACTGGACTATTACAAAGAAGCAAGATCAACTAAATGTGAATAACAAACCAGGTATTCTATGTATTTATGCTGGAAATAGGATTATTAACATAGAGGAACTATATTCTAGAAAGTATGATAAAATTTATCCATATTTACAAACTTATTCAAATATCTCAGGTTTAGTGGTTAGTTCATATTCATTATTTGAATCTACTGAGAATCTAGAGCATTTAAAACGATATCATGATAATAAACTTCTGAGAGAAGCAAAGACAGGATTTGGAGATTCGGAACATTCAATTATTTGGGTAAACAGTACAGCTAAAACTAGATTGCCAATTCAATTCATTGAATCCTACGAAAATGTAATTATTAGATAAAATGTTGTTCAAGTAGATATAATCAAATCAATTGATTCCAAAGATTAATTTTATTTGATTATTTCTTTTCAAACAGTTCAAAATGCTCAGATGGAATTAATATTACTTCTTCTATATCCCCAACAATTTGCCTTTTCTTTATGAAGTCTTTTTCAGCAAAGTCAACTATTTTGTCGATCTCATGAAGAACATTGGTCAAGGTAGTTTCATGTTTAAGTCTGACTGTATTTCTAGCCCGTTTATTGTTTTCATCAGTCTTGAAAATCACCATTATGGCCGTTATTGGTCGTTCCATTCCCATATGATTATATCTACCCTCCTTGACTATTCTGACGGCTACTTTGTTTCCAAAAACGCTATTCGAATCCCAGATATATGTTTCTTTCTTATCTAAGAACTTCATATATTCAGACGTTTTGAACATGGTTTAACAAAATAAACTTGAAAGATAAGTTTTGTGTTTTTACTTTTTTACAATTGTAGTTCTAAGGTATGTTTTGATACATTTTATTTGGTTTCAGAATTATCTCTCCTTCCAGTAATTTCAGTTCAAAGAATTTCTCAGCAATAACCAAATCTATTTTCATCTCTTTTACTTCTTCAATCGATATAATGAAAAATAACCAGAAAGAGATATATAAGCACAACAACAATTATTTGATTCATAGAAGCAACTAATCTCTGAAGGAAGGAAGGAAGAAATGAGCTCAATAATTACTTGAGAAAAGCTATTTTGTTTGAAGCTTCACTAATTTTTCAGTCAGCAAAAATCTTTTCGCAGCATTTTACAAAAGAGTATGGCATCTTCCTTTTTTCAGTGTCTACTTCCCAAATATATCTAACATATTCTTGAAGTTCTTGAGGTAACAATTTATAGAGTGGCGCAAGTAAGGAATAGCCTATTTTTCTTTGTATAATATCTTCAGCTTCTAGAAAGACCACAGCATACTTGTAGCAGGGAAACATTTCTTTTATTTCTTCTGCTTTTATTATCTGTCTGGAAGATTCATCTTTCATCTACTAGTGATTCGTCAAAATACTATTTAAAGATAAAAAAATTCTGAGAAAATCTTAACTTTCAATCTCTCATTTTCTTTTTCATAAGATACATGTGGTGATGTAGGCGATATCCTCTATTATCGCAGAATTTAGCTAGATCTTTATTTTTATCAAAAGTAATCCGTAGATACTCTTTTGTTCTATATTTCTTCAATCCTATAACGAAGTCATCAAAAAATCTCACATCTGTTATTTCAAATGGTTTACAACCTGGAAACTCTGGGTTAAATCTCCCATATACTACTAACTTGTTATCCGCAAATAGTCCGAGAGGATAAGATTCACCACCACTCAAACCTTTAGATTTTGGTCTTGTAAGATGCGTATTTAGTTCCTCTGTGTTGATCTCAGGAAATGTATTAATAATCTCTCCAGAATCATTGGGATCCAGAATTCTAATCTCTGTGTTATCTTTTTTCTGGTAGCTATTTTGTATTTTGTTAAATTGGATTTCATCTATCCAGTAGTGATAAGATTCAAATTGATTCTCAAATCCGTATTTCTTATAAAGACTAATTGCTGTATCATTCTTTGTTTCAACATACAATCCTATTGTTTTGACTTTGTTTTTTAGAAAATATTTTACTGCATATTCCATAAGCTGATTACCATATCCTTTTCCTCTCTCTGATTTTTCTACAGCTATTTGACCAAGATGTCCATATTCATCCATTAACAACATTCTTAGATATCCTACTAGTTTGTTTTCTACAAAAGCTCCTACTAGACCTTCATCGTCGAGCATCTGTAGGAAATTTTCTCTTAAAATATTCTCTCTTGCAAAAGCTTCCTTTACAATAACTTCAAAACTTGGCCAATCTGAAGAGTTGAACCTACGAAAATTAATCATAAGCATAAAAAATTACATCAGATAAAATAGATTTTGATTTGAAACAGACTTATTTCATATCAAAACCTATGCCAAATTCCATTTCATCATCAGTGAATTCTACGACCATATGGTGCAGCTGCTTGTATAATTCAAAATATTGATACCCTCTGTTTGTTCCAATATATACTACACTAGGTCTTTGTTTAGGATTCTCTTGTTTTAGTATCAAACCTCGTGCCACCATGAATTCTACCAGTCCCTTTGCACGATCAATAGGTAGATTGGCTCTTCTAGCTATTTGAGAGATACCTGCTTCATTATAAAACTGTAAAACATCAATTATGTCTGCGTAAATATCATACCTTGATCTATTAACAGCTGGCATTTTTACAACCTACATATTTTATAGAAAAGGAGAATATTAAGTCTCCGCTTTTCAGAGACTTAAGGAGTATTTATGGTCAATTATATTTAGCTGATTCTTCTGCATCAATATTTGGAGATTCCAATTTAGTAACTTTTGCTCTGTCTCCTAATTTGACCTTATCTGCAATTATATGATCGACTCTAGCATCATCTTCTACTATAACTTCTCCACCAATTATTTTCCCTCGAACTCTGGAATTTTCTTTGATTAAAATCCACTCACCTTTGGTCTCTTGAGATTCTAATCCACCTGCAATTTCGATTTTTTTGGATTTAATTGTATCTCCAGTTAATTTTCCATTAACTATTATTGTGTCCAGTACCTTCAAATTACCTCTAGATGAACATGCACCATTGACATGTAGGTTCTCACCTTCTGCATTGTCTCCAAAAGTGAAAGCACCATTAACTTGAACATATTTGAATAGAAAATTATCACCGACTTTTGTAGCTCCATTTACTTCTAATCTATTTATTGATGAATCATCACCAAAACCACATGAACCTCCGCAGGTAACTTTATCTGAAGTAAAATTCTCACTACAGTTAAACGATCCTCCTACTTCTAATTCGCCTTCTATATTACCAAATTCAATTTTTGCTGAACCACCAATATCGATTGATTCTCCCTTTATTTCTTGGCATTTTAAGGATCCTCCAACACTCACTTCTTGAGCTTCTAGAACTCCTTCTATTTTTGCTGAACCTGAAATTTCGAAGTCAGATCGAGAAGTTACATCTCCTTCAGCTTTTAGAGAGCCGCTTACTTCTATATCAGAAGCATTTAGATTCATACCATGCTTTGCTGATCCACTCACATCATAATCTTTTACATTTGTTTCTCCATTGACTACACAACTACCACCAATATCAACATCTCCATCAGTTAGGTTATTGTCAATTTCAAGACCTCCATCAATATCTATGTCATCACAAATCAATGAAACGG
>CAZJUB010000142.1:0-4359 GCA_964549075.1 uncultured archaeon
TAGCATAGAGTCCTAATAACCAGGAGATAGAACGAGGAACAGAAGCAGGAGGAGTGAGGTTATAGTTATTGGGATTAGGTGGGTCAGTAGCTATTATTTGATATTGCAAGTGTTGAATAACAAAAGGATTGTTTATGCCCGAGATTTGGAAACCAACAGCTACTTCGTGATAGCCTTCTTGGATAGGTAAAGTCTTGCTAATATTCACGAAACCATTACTATTAAAACTATCAGAGAGAACGAGAGAATTGTCTATGTATAGTGTTACATACAACTGGTCGAAAGGATATTCGTAAGAAGCAGAAAGAATAAAATTGAGGGCTAGGGCAAGATAATCTGTAGAACTTGTGGTTGTGAAAACATCATAATAGAAGAGAGAAGCAACGGAGAATTCGGAATCAATTACTAGCTCATTCTCTAACATTCTAATTATTTGTTCTTCTTCTAGAGTATCGATAGGAGCTGTTGCTATCGTACTGGAATTATAAAGCATAAATTGACCCAATCCCGTGGCAGAACCTTGGATAGTAAACAGCAAATCTTGATGATACTCGGTAGTATAAGTATGGAGAGTGAGGGAGTTATTCTCCATCATCTGCTCGAAATAGCTGATCTCTCCTTCACCTATAATTGTTGAACCACTCAAGAACTGATAAGAGATGGCAGGAGAGATTTTTGCTCCAGAGCAACTATAAACTAAAGTTATGTGAATAACTTGATTAGCATGATAACGAGTAGGTTTAAGTTCAGAGAGATTGAAGGAGTGGTTGAAAGGACCAGATTCCCATTGGAATACATCTAAACAGCCGTTTTCTGGTGGAAAAGTGTAGGGAGAGCCTTCAAGGACAATATCTGATATGATGATGAGTTCTGTGCAGATACGGACAGAGAAATTCAGAGTAAGAACGTTTAATCCAAGAACAGGAGAACAGTAGGTAGTGAAAGTGTGAGAAGAGTTGGGAGAGAAAGATTCTTCAGCTATAATCTTTCCATTTAGATTGACGATGATTGTTCTCTCGAATGATTTGAAATCACCGCTATTAAAAGATAAAGTGATGTTACAGGAAGTAGTATTATGAAAATAGAAAGCGGTTGATAGAGCTCTAGAAACCCACGAGAGCATATTACCGTCAAAAACCAACCTATCTTGAGTGAGAGGGAGAGAAGAGAATTCTTCAGTAATATCAGGAATAACTATAGGCTCAATTTGGGTAGAGTTGAGAATGATTAATGTTCCTTCAGATCCAGATGATTGACCAGCACAAGTAACAAAAATATCTAAACCTCCAGAAAAGGTTGAGGAATAAAAGAAAGTCTCTGTCAGATTATACATAGTTCCATCCTGATAAATCTGTTCTATAAGAAAATTAACTTCAGTTGTGTTAATAAGAAAAGAAACTGTTAAACCTGCAACATTGCTACTGCCGTTGACTTGGAAGAAGAGTGTTAGTTTATTGAATGAGTCTAAATCAAGAGAATTGAAATGTAGAGTAAACACTTCCTCTTGATAGCTATCATTGAAATTGAAGACTAGAGATTCAGGGAGAGGAGATGAGGTGTTTAGATCTGGCGGTTCAATATAAGCTCCTTTACAAGAGTAAGAGAAGAGAAAGAGAGCACTAACTAGAGAGACCAATAATAGTAGAGCATAGGATTCTTTGTACAGGTTCAATATTGTCTGTACCCTTATCCGCAGAATCACTTAAAAAGGCGAGAAAATCTAGCCATAAGGTTTATTTAACAATTTTTAGTAGAAAGAAATCGAAAAATAATTTCTTTTTGGTTTTTATAATTTTTTTTATAATTCTATTGAGCTGAAATGTTAGATAAAAAAGGATTGAGTATACTCTACTTCGTTTTAATTATTCTTTCTTCATTTCGTCTATTCGCTACAAACTCAGCACAAATAATAGACCCGGGGTCAATAGAACTAGCACCTCGTTCATCTGAATACATCCCACATTCTTCAATTATAATCGCCACAGATGCTGATTTGTATCTCTTTCCGGGTTCTGGTACCCATGAAGAGCCTTTTCTCATTGAAGGATTTAACATCACTTCCAGCGATTTTTTTGGTATCCATATCAGTTCTACTACTAAACATGTTCTTATCAGAAATTGTTTCATTGATGTTTCCAAAACTGGTATTCTTATCGAAGATAAACTGGAAGGTTCTGTCAGGATCGAAAACTGTATCATAACAAATAGCGAAAACGAGAATGGTCATGGAGTGGCAGTGTATATTGCTAAGGAAATTATTTTGAAAAATAATATCATCTCAGGTCATTCTTCTTCTGGATTGGTCATGATATTTATTGATGGCGCTTACCTCGTTAACAACTCTTTTTCTTCTAACAATGATTCTGGAATGGAAGTAGCTTATGTTGATACGTTGAGAATTTTTGAAAACGAATGTAATGACAACAAGCAAATAGGAATGTACGTAGGAGGTTCTGATGACGTGATAATCGTGGAAAACGATTGTTCTAACAATGGTAAAGAAGGAATCTACTTAGAGCAAGTTGAAGGTTGTTCTATTCTTAATAACACTATTGAAAACAATAGAGTCTTTGGAATGAAGATGGATGGAGCGAGAGGATGCTTATTGAACTATAACCTGTTTAGAGATAATGTTGAAAGAGGATTGTATTTTGATGAAAACTGTGAGAATAATTGGATATATCTTAATGATTTCATTGATAATTTCAGTTCTGATCAATCTCTAGCAATAGATGAAGGAGTAGGTAATACTTGGTTTTCTGAAATAGAAAAACGAGGAAATTACTGGTCGAATGCATTAATGGACGTAGACTATATGATTCAAGGAAAAGCAACTTCTGTTGACATCTATCCGCTCAAACAACCAATAACCTCTGATTTAATAAAAAATACTAATATTTCCAGAATACATTATAATTGGATATTTACTTTCATTTTACTTGTTATTTTGATTAAAAGAAAGAAAAAATGAGTAAAAAATCTAAAATGAAAATTCATAAATCTAAGAAATTTATGTTTAAATACATCGTTTGCAACTCTATTCTTCATTTTTTATATCATCTAAGAAGGTTGAATCATCAATCAACATCTGTATATTTGTGAGAATCTTCTTCCCTTCTGAAGTATTAAAGAACTGCTCATAATAGTTTTTTATTCCTAATGATTCCAATATAAAATCAAAAGTGTTCTGGAATGTACTCTCGTGTAGTTCTAGCATTTGTTTATTGTTTATAGGAACTAAGATTCTTTTTTTGTTGAAACCGATAGGAAAAGAATCCCCATACAACTCAGCAATTTTAATTTTTTTAATTATATTTTCTTTCAAAATCTCTATATCATTATTTAAACTACTTAATTTTAAGAAATCAACCTCTTGAGTAAAAATACCTGATTTCTGAAAAACTGCTTCTTTAAATTCATCTGAAAGAGTCATGCATTTTTGTTTTTTTCGATAAGATTTGACATTATTCTTGAATTGATCCAGGATTCCTTTAACAAAATCAGTTTTAGTAATTTCAGTATGATTTGTGTATTCCCTTTTCTCCCCATTCACTATCGTAGTATGAGACATTATCTTGTCGTCCTTTACATAGATAGTTAAATGACAATCCTTCCCCTCATTTCTAGGTACCAGTACGTAACCATCCTTAGATTCTACGATTACGAAAGTGAAGAGTAATTCTTTTCCCAACAAATATTTTTGATATTCTTTCTTCCTTTTATTCATGAAATTACCAAATTCTATTATCTAGATTAATACTTTTATTTACATAAAGTAATGATTGCATATAAACATGTCAAAATGATTTAATCTTCATCATCTACCTCATTAGCTTGAGCTGATTCTTGTACCCAATCTCTTTTTATTTTATTCTTAACCACAAATACCCACATGAAAACTTTTTTTGGAATCCATTTATCTCTTCTCTCATGAATACTACAAAAAGGAAGGAAAACTGATTTTTCGTTTACAAAAGAAACAAATCCTTGGTCAATTCCATCATTATCGTCTTTGGAGATTCTAGCTAATCCTTCTCTTTCAGCAAACCAGGGTTCAACCTTGAAATAGATAAAATCACCTTTCTTAATGTCTTTAGGTTCTATTTTGATCTTTGTCTCCACATCCATGAGAAATTAATAAAGATAATAAAATAAATACTTTGTGAAGAGCAGGGATAAGTATACTCTAGTTTAAAATCTCAAAAGTGCATCAAAATTTGTTTATTTCTTTTTTCTTATGTAATCTTTCAATTCTTTTTCTTTCTGTTTTATGAATCGTTTTTTATTCTTCTATCTGATCTTTCTACTGTTTTTGTTATCCATACCTCTTTTTCTGTAACCTTCTGTTATGCTGGGGAA
>CAZJUB010000143.1:0-4303 GCA_964549075.1 uncultured archaeon
ACTGCCTCATATGGTGGTGTGCCCTTTAAAATAATCTGTTTAGATGAAGCTGATAACCTTACTTCTGCTGCTCAACAGGCACTCAGGAGAACAATGGAGCGATATGTTAAAACAAGTAGATTTGCTCTGATTTGTAATTATTCCAGCAGAATAATAGAACCGATCCAGTCTAGATGTGCAATTTTCAGATTTAAACCATTGGATGAGAAAAGTATGTTGGATTTTCTTAAACACATTTGTAACAACGAAAAACTGGCATACGATAAAGAAGGTCTTGATACAGTTCTCTACATCTCCGAAGGAGATCTAAGAAAAGCGATTAATATTATCCAATCAACCGTTGCTTCTGGAAAATCCATTGAGAAAGTTACAGTTCTTCAAACTGTAGGTCACGCAGATCCAGAAAGAATTAGAGAGATGCTCAAGTATTCCTTAGAAGGAGATTTCTATAAATCAAGAGATGTTCTTCAAAAACTCATTTTAGAATATGGTCTTTCAGGTACTGATGTAACCTATCAAATATATCGAGAAATACCCACACTTGATTTACCTGATATGAAAAAGCTGGAAATCAATGAGTATCTTGCAGAAGTTGATTTCAGGATATCTGAAGGAGCCTCAAGTAATATTCAACTAAGTGCATTTCTGGCAAAACTTGTTAAAGAAGGATCAAAAGAGTAATCTCTGTCCTTATCTCTTTTGTATTTTTACTAATTTATTCCTATTTTGAAGAAGAAAAGAAGTCGTAAACAGAAGAAACTAGGTTCTGTTTTTGTTTTAGATGGTTGAGAAGTTCTTCACTTCTTGAAATGATTTTTCCAATTGCTTTATCGCTCATTTCCCATTTTACGTTATTATAGTCATGCTCAACTAACAGAAGTTGTTCTGGATTAGCAGGTTCAATATTCAAAGCTTTTATCTCAGAATCTGTTTCCAGTAATTTCTTAATTTCTTGCAAAGAATTTGGCAACGCCTCATAATTTAAGATGTAACTAACAATTCTTCTAATTTGTTCCCACAGAAAAGAACCAGCTTTTACTTCAAAAACGAGTAAATTTTCTTTGACTACAAGGTTGAACTCATCAATCCTTCTAAGAGTATCTCTTTGATCTAGTTTACAAAACAGTCTGAAATCGTGTTCTCCTACAAAAGTTAAACATAACTTTCTTATTTCTTCAAGTTCCATGTTTGTCCTTGATTTAACATAATCCAACGGTAAGATATACCAATATTACTTTGACTTGCTATACTTCGGGTTGAAATCTTCATCAACTGCAGCATAACTCCAACAGATAATTGAATCATCAATAGGTAGTGATGCATTCAATTGATCTAAAATTATGTTTTTTTCAGAGTTAAAAGCAAAAACATTACCAATGGCGCTTACATATCTATCAGTTCTACTTGCACTTCGAAATTTGTTTCTATCTGGAGATTCAATATATCCAGTCTTTATTAAAGCCTCAATTAATTCTTCTTCTACTGTAGACACATCGGGTTGTCTCTGATATCCATAATAATTAGCACCATCATAAAAAGTTCGTATAGCATATCTTCTCATGTATAAACTAGGTTTCTTTGTTGGAAATTAAAAATCTACTGCAAAATAAGAAAGGTTAAAAAACAAAGGAATCCCAATTATTCTGTCGCCTCAATGGTGTAGCTCGGCCAATCATTGCGGACTCTCACTCCGCAGACCCGGGTTCAAATCCCGGTTGAGGCACCAGTTTTTTCTAATTTTCTTCCCATATTTTGAAGAGTTGCTTCAAGGAGTGAGCAAGTATATTGTTGTCTTTGAATTGGTAGATTAATATTCTCCCAAATCTTTTTTCCTTGATTAAACCCACATTGCTAAGATATTTTAAATGCTCTTTAACTGCGGAATGATTGAGATTTATATTTCTTGAAATAGCTGAAATATTTAATTCTCCAAGTTCTGCCAATAATTTTAATATTCTTACCCTACCCTTAGAAGAAAAAACGTCTTCTAATTCTAGCTTAGGAAGATCTTCAGTTTCAGTTTTATTTACCATTTTTCCTACCCTCTATTTTTCTTTATATTCTATTGTTTTCTTTTGATTTTCAATCGATTTTACTAAAAACAACTCAATAGTTTCAACAGAGATATCCGGGATACTGATTAGTGTTGTTTTACCTCTCATACCCTCACCTGAAATCTTTGTACTGATAACATCCTGTTTTGATAATTCTTTCAGATAAGACCAAACTTGAGTGTGTTTTCTAGGTTCTTCCTCATATTCCTCACAAACTAATTTGTAGGAACTAATAGAATCATTTGTGGAGATGTAAGCATTTTTTGTATGCTTTAATTTCCTGATTATAGCAAGCAAGATTAGTTTTTCGTGCAAGCTTAATGTAAGGATTATCTCTCTTCGAACCTCAGGATGAATGAGTGCTTTAGCTTTTCTTACATGATCGGGATAAACAATAGGTGAACTCTCGTCATCTGCACATTGTCCTGCACCCCAAAGCAATTCTATGGCGTACCTAGCATCACCAGATCTGCTTGCTATATCAGCTATTAACTCAACAGTATCTTCAGTTATAGTGTCTTCAAAGAAAGCAATCTCGGAACGTGATTTGATGATATCTTTCAAGTCTGTTTCTGAATATTTATCAAGAGATACGTGGTTAGACTGAAAACTACTCTGAGTGCTAGCATCCATCAGATATATAAAATTCAGATTCCTAGCGACAAAGATGTAGGAAATCCACTGTTTTGTAGTCATCTCACTAATTCTGAGTAAAGTGTAAAGGAAATCAGTTCCGACTCTAGAGATCAGATAATCTACTTCATCCAAAATCAATAAGATGTTTGGAGAATAGAAATCGAGTAATCTGATCAGAAGTGATTGTAGTTCCTCGAATGAGTATCCTCGAGGAGGTATAGCCTTATTTAATTTGCGAGCTAGAGTGCTGATAATTAAGTAAGGGCTTTTATAAATTCGACAATTAATATAGACTAACTTGAAATTCTTTGTTTTATCAATGTTCTCTAAAAGCTGCCCAAAACGTTTTGCTAAAGTTGTTTTACCAGAACCTGTGGGACCTGTTATACAGATTTTCTTTAATGGTCCGTCTTGGCTGTCAAAAACTGTTTTAAAGCACTTAGCCAGAGTTCTGAGTTCTTCCTCCCTATGTGGAAGATAAGGTGGAATATACGTTACAGAAAGACAACCAATGTCTTTAAACACTGTTGGCTTTTTAAGTAATGAGTTGAAATACTCTTCATCTGAAGTATGCATCATATCCTCTCTAACTTACTCAAAGGGAATTTAGTATTTATACTTAATAGAGAGACTTGTCTGAAAGTGAACTTTGTAAGAAGAGAGAGCTTTTCAACATAAAGGTTTTTGCTGGGTTTAAAATAAGGTTTAAAGAACAAGACTGAGACTAAAAGTGTTGAATGTAAAAAACAAATAAGTTTACTTGTCAGTTTCTGTATAGTGAGTTTTAATAATATTATCCAAATTATAGAATAACCCATTCTTAAGAGTGAATGATGATGTACAACGAAAAATACGATCCTGATGAAGGCGATGATGGAATTCTCCCCCCAGCATGGTCTCCAGGCTAATATTATATTTTTTCTTTTTTTTGACACTTTCTTTCTTGAGGTGTTTTAATAGTTTTCTTCTATTTTTATACTAACCTTTCCTACGAGCGAGTTAAGATGTATAACGAAAGATACGACCCCGATGAAGGAGACGATGGAATACTCCCCCCTGCTTGGTCACCTTATTAGACCAGCAGTTTTACTTTTCTTTTTTAATACGTTCTTTTAACTCAAGAGTATTTCTCTAGTTTATATATGAATTTGAACATTAAAGTTTGAGATTGATGAGTTCTTTGCATAACTTAACTGAGACAATCCTGAAATTAGAAACTGAAAGAGAGCTTAGAGATATTATAGAAGATTTGCGTAAGATAAGTGCAAATGAAAAATCAGAAGTTGTAAGAAAATTAATTGATATCTCATTAGAAAAAGCAGAAAATTTGAACGATAAAAGATCTATAATCTTTCTCTTAGAACTTAAAGTGAGACAAATTTATAATTTAAGTACATCATATAAAAGAATCAATCTGTTAATGGAAAGAATATATCAATTATCATCTTCCATATCATTTGATATAGGATTCTGTTTATATTATCAGCTAAAATGGATCATAGAGAAGTTTAGAGGAAATAAAGAAGAGAGCTCCAAAGCAATAGAAATAGCAAACAAATACATATCAAAAGAAATCATTGATGTTGAGTATGTTTACTATGGTTGTAAATATG
>CAZJUB010000144.1:0-1674 GCA_964549075.1 uncultured archaeon
ATTAACGAAAAAGCTATTGACTGTAAAATTTGAATAAAATAAAGATCTAAAATTCTTCTTGCAAAAATAAAATATATCATTGCAACCATAAAAAAAACCATTGCTATCCAAATGAATGCATCTCTTCTCCATTTATCTGAGAAAATGCCGGATATTATTAATCCAATTATGCCTAATATACTTGACAATCCAAATATCAAACCTATTTGAGTATTTCTCAGACTAGCATCTGGTACCCATATACTAATCAAGAAGAACGTACTTAAGTAAAGAGGAGTTTGTACCAAAGAAAAAATAGCCCAACTTCCGAAATACAATTTAAGATTCAGATTCAAGTCTCTGATCAGAATCCATGAATCAGTAAGTGTTCTTTTGACTATTTTGCTCATTTAATGCAAATCTCCTTGTATTAGTATTCAGTGAATATGTTGTATATGATTTAAATGCAGATAACACCAGCGTTTTTAAACATTAACTTTTATTTCTGATAGTTTAAAGATTGTTCTATAATTATTTCATCTAAGATTTTCACTCCAGAAATTGAAGGTAATGCAGAAAATAAAAGATATTCATCAAGAAAGAATTTTATTTCCAGTTGTGATACTATCCTTTGACATGTCTTCAGTCTACTGCCCAAAGTGTGGAAAGGAGAATAGTACTAGTCAGAAGACTTGTGTTAGTTGTGGAACTAACTTAGAAGGTGTAATCATAGATTTTAAAGAGAAAAAGAAACCTATAACAGCAAATGATGAAATGTTAAAACAAGCTAAACCTAAAGATAAATTTGAAGAAGCTTCTCAAGCTGTACTTAAAATAAAAGAGAGAGGAAGCAAGAGAAAGAATCGATCAACTCATGAAACCTGAAGCTGAATCTCCTCTTAAAGTAATTTTTTCTAATGTAAAAACCAAAATAATCTTTGGCAGTTTAACAGCATTATCTATTGCTGGATTATTACTTATGTATCGATACTTCTATTTGAGACCTAACCGTGCTGTTTACTGGATAATTATTGTAGTCCTCTTAATGTTATTTGCAATCTCGTGGAATTTTCTAATATTTCGCAAACGAATTGTTAGATATGGAGATACAATTGTTGTTCAGACTTATGCAGAGAAAGAGAAAGAAAAAGGTATATGGAAGTTATGTTATTGGTTTACTACTGTTTCAACACCTGCTCAAGATAGATATTATATTGCAACTTGGAAAAATATGCCTAAAACAGATAAGTTACTTGTTCTAATGTTCATCCTCATTGATATTGCAATTGTAATCATATTTTTCTTATTCTGAGAAGTATCTTTTGATATATCTGAAAAGGTTCATTCAACATTAGTATCTAACTTCCTAATTTTTCTAAATGAATTTTATGCATAAACTCTCAGATTCGAGTTTTCTCTTTTAGCTGACCTATTTATCATGACATTTCGTTTCTTCGCGTTAGAAGGCTATTTCTGTTGATGAAAAAATCGTAAATTGACCAAAAAATTTGAATTTATGAGGAATGTAATAAGAAACATAATAAAAAACTGTTCACTTTATTATGGTCCAAAAATTGTTTTCATAGATTATCCTAATATGAAAATCATTTAGAAATATTTCTAATTAAATCATGGCTATTTTTACTTATTCAGCTATTTTTTTAAACATAAAAACGTTGTTTTTCTTTGGAATGT
>CAZJUB010000144.1:1774-4295 GCA_964549075.1 uncultured archaeon
TGTAGTAATGTAAATACTTCAAGTGAAAAATATTGCTCTTTTTGTGGACAGAAGTTAGAGGATGCTAATAAAAAAATAAATATTGGTCAAGATTCGCAGGATGTAGAGATTTACGATCAGACTAAGCAGAAAGTAGTTCAAAGAATAACAGTCACTCCAGAAATACTGATGGAAAACTTTGTGTGCCCCAAATGTAGAAAACCTCATAATTCAGAAGCTAAGTTTTGTTTTCACTGTAACCAAGATTTAGAAGCAGCAATAATTGAATATAAAGAGAAACAATTACCTATAAAACTTAAAAAAGAAAGCCATAAATTCAGTCAACAAGAACTAGAGGAAATTAGACAAAGAAGGCTTATGTTTCCAGAAAAAGAGGATAGAGAAGCTATTGTTGCTAGTATGACTACAAAGAAAGGATTCTTCGTACGATTAATAGGTTTCATACTAGACATATTATCCGATATCAGTTGGTGATAATAAGCTAGAGTCTTACAAGATAACCTTGTGTAAAGATACATTCTTATAAAGAAACTAGATGTGTTTCATCTTTGAATAGCTAATCTTAATAAATTCTGAATTAAAATGTACTTGAAGATTTATGATTCCTAGAATCGAATTTGGAAGAACTCAACATCAGAGTTCTAGAATTATTTTTGGTGGTTACGCTTTAAGCAATGCAACTCAGGAAGAAGCAGATGCAGTTTTGAAACTTTTACTTAAATATGGGATCAATCATATTGATACTGCTCGTATCTATGGTAAAGCAGAAGAAAGAATTGGCATATGGATGGAGAATCATCGAAATGATTTCTTCTTAGCAACAAAAGTTCGCAATAGACAATATGAACAAGCATGGGAACAAATAAAAAAATCATTAGAAATGTTAAGAGTAAAATCAGTAGATCTTTTACAAATTCATGCTCTTACTAATCCTCAAGGTTGGGAAACCGCAATGAGTAAAGAAGGCGCATTACAAGCATTAATTGAAGCACGTGATCAAGGATTAGTAAAGTACTTAGGAGTCACTGGTCATGGAGGTAAAGCAGCAAAGATGCACCTTCAAAGTCTTGAACGTTTTGATTTTGATTCAGTACTACTGGTGTTTAATTATTTACAGATGAAATATAAGAACTATGCAGTACAATTCGAAGAACTTCTAAAAATTTGTGAAGATCGAAACATAGCTGTTCAAACGATTAAGTCTGTTGCGGGTAGACCGTGGGAAGGTCAGGAAAAAAAATACAATACTTATTTCTATGAACCATTAATTGAACAAGAAGCTATTGACCAAGCTATCCATTGGGTTCTTGGTCGAGAAAATATTTTTATTATTTCCTCAGGTGACATGAAGATTCTTCCTAAAGTTCTAGATGCAGCTGAAAAATTCAAAGAACGACCTACAGAATTAGAAATGGAATCACTCGTAGAGGAATATAAGATGAAACATATTTTCACATATTGATAAAAAATAATCCTCTTTTTTTTCTTCTTATCAAAACAATTTCAAAAACATTTGGTAATATCATCAAAACTGGAAACATATTTTTCCTACTCAAAAGTTAAAGGTTGTTTCTTTTTAATTTGAGAATTTTTGTATCTATTATTATTAAAAATAGAAAAATGTAAGAGATTTTATTTCTTTCTTCTCTTACCAATAACATATACCATACTTAAAATTGCAAGAACTGGAAATATTAAACTGAAACTTGCTTCTTTTACTTTAACAAATCCGACTATCCAAATAAATGAATAGGTTGGATCTTCACCTTGGGTATTGTTACCTTTAAATTGAAATGAAAATGACAATTGAAAACTATCCTCATTTATACCGGATAAGTTATAAGCTTGATCAGTCGAACTACTTCCGCCTACAGCATCAATGTTGGGTAGAGTCAGAGTCTCATCTACTATAAAATCGCCTGCAATAAAAGATACATATAGCTCAATATCATAGAATCCAATAATAACTCCTTCTAATGTTCCAAAGCTTACTGCTTCTATTCCTGCAGTTAGATCATATAATGTACCATTTACATAAGAGCTAGAATATTCAGCAAATAGTTTATAGGATGTTCCATCATCTTCATTTTTTACATATGAAGGAGAAAGACCATAGCATAATGAAGGAAGAATTAAGAGCAATAATATGGTGACTAAAAGTTTAGTTTGTATTTTCTTCATAGTTGTACACCAAGCTTTATTGTAAATTAAAATTTAAAAAGATTCTGCAGAACTGATTGTTAATGAATGGATTATTTTTCTTATATTGGATTTATTATTTGGTTTATTTATTATCTAGTAACAGATCTTATCCCAAGTCTCTAACTTGAAGAATTTTATTTCACAAAATATGCAAATTGAGCATTTTTGTTGATTAGAATCGAGATTTTTCTATCAGACAACCAACTTATCATGATGAATCATCTTTTTGCGTTAGAAGGCTGTTTCTGCTATCCGCAAAATTACTTATAAAACAAAACAAATAACCTTGTCGTGAAGATACCTTCTTATGAAAGTCCTC
>CAZJUB010000145.1:0-4277 GCA_964549075.1 uncultured archaeon
CATCAATATTGTTTGTGGAGATAGTTGTGTTATAAGGAAAATTGAGTATACTTGAGAAACTATCATTGCCAAATGCAACCAAAGAACTAAATTTCACTTGTTCTAATCCCATTCCATCTCCTATAAATAAAATAATACTTGAAGGATAGGTGTCTAGTGCTTGAGTCTGATGAGTAGTAATTGGAGACAGAATTAAAAAAGTTGAACTTAAAATGAGTATGATATTTAGAGAAAATAACTTGGTTTTGGTAGTCACTTTAGGAACCTCGTGGTAACAAAAATCTAGATAGAATTAAATCTTTTCAAAGTGCAGATTTGGGATCAAACAATTTTAATTGAGTAAAACATTTAATTGTATATTATAATTATTAAGTATGTCTAGCAAAGAGGACACTGACAATAAGGTGTTAAATCATCCAACAACCTTAAAGCTTTTTCTCTTTGCTAAAGCACTTTATCCAAAGGATTTTGGCGTTAGAGAAGCAAAACGTCAATTGGATTTTAACAGCCCTAGTACTGTCTTGTGGCATTTAGAAAAATTAGAAGAAGCAGAACTATTGGAAAAACTTCCTTCAAACCGATATAAACTTCAAAAGAAAGGACTTGACATCAAAGATTTGCATGTTCCTGTTACTTTATCTGCTCAAATAATTAATGGAGAATTAATTCCTCGTAGAATCTTCTTGATTGTTTTTCTCTTAACTACCTTTATAGTTACACTTGTTCTAATTTTTGTAAATCCTTTAGTTGCTGCTATAAATGGTACAATTCTTGTAGGAGTGAATTGTGTACTATACATCATTAACTATAGAGTAATAAGAAAACAACTCTCCTATTATACTTGGGAGAAACAAAAACAGAGAGAAAATGAGAATTTTCTAACAAAAGTTAAAAAATGGGTAAAATCAATAAGGCTAAAACCTTGAAATTTAGCAGCTAGGGCTGTTCGAGTTCTAGATTTATTAATACTAATATTATCGTTACCTAGATAAACATGATTCTAACTAATCCTAAAAGACCTGTTCTTACAGGAATAATTTCAGTTTTGATAATAAGCTCAGTAGTTCTTGGAGGATTTTATCTCCAAAAATTCGTGATTCAACCTTCTCATTACGAATTTCGTGATGAAATACAATTACCAGAGAGTGTTAAACACGATTTTGGTACTTATCAGTTAGAATCATATAATTATACTCCATCGATTGTACCTACCCCTATTGAATCTAATCTTGCCAATGTAGATCTTCAAGGTTTAGGACCGGAACTTAACGCTGAGATTCTTTTACAATTAGAAAACTATGGATTCGCATTAGTTGACAGAGGGATTGAAGATATTTTCACACCTATGTATTATGATAGTAATTTAGATACACCTATGTATATTTCTACAGATTTTTGTTTACACGTTTTACATTCAATTTTTGATAATTGCCTTCGAATCATAGAATTAGAATATTTCTACAGTGAGTTTCAAATCATGATAAACACTATGAGAGAGGATCAAATAGGATTATATAATGTAAATTCAAATCCAGTAATAATAGATGTATTAAAGCGTAACATAGCTTATCTATCAGTGATACTATATTTATTGAATGACTCTACAAATATCCCTGTGTATGTAAATCCAATGGTCTCACAAGAATTGAGTAATATAGAAACACAGGAACCTGCCTTTTCAGCTATTTTTGGCTATGAGGAGGATTTTACACAATACAAACCTCGAGGTCATTATACTAGAAGTGAAACTTTTGAGAACTACTTTAAAGCCATGATGTATGCAGGTAGAATGGGATTTCTGATAGATGATAATTCAGTTGATAATCTATTAGGGATCAAACAAACAAGAATGGCTCTATCATTAGTTTATTCCTTTTCCGCTCCAATTGGAAATGAAACAGTATGGGATTATTGGGATAAAATTTGTAGAACTACAGGATTTTTAGTTGGAGGTAGTGATGATTTGACTCCTACTGAATATTTTCAAGTCTGGGAAGATGTAGGAAATGGAACTTTTATCGAATTGTTCAATGATACCTTTATAGATTCGATGATAATTACCTTGAAAGAATTAAGAGCTCCGAAAATAAACTCAATGTTTGTAGATGCATTCGAGGGAGCGGAAGATACAATAAAAGGATTCAGACTATTTGGACAGAGTTATACTCCTGACGCATATATTTTCCAAGAGCTAGTTTTTGATAACTTGCCGACTAGATTATTTCCTGATCCTTTAGACATTTTTTCAGTATTTGGCAGCGAACGGGCAGAATTCCTTTTAGAATCTGAAAAAGCTTATACTGGATATGAAGAAAAAATAAATTTCTTAAGAAACGAATTTGGTAACTTAACACTTTCAGACTGGACTCAGAATGTTTATTGGCAGTGGCTTTATTCTCTACTTCCACTTCTTGTAGAAAAAGGAATTGGCTATCCAGGTTACATGCAATCTGATAGTTGGACAGACAAATCACTTGTTACCTCTCTAGCTAGTTGGGTTGAATTAAAACATGATACTATTCTTTATGCAAAGCAAGCTTACTCTGCAAAAGGAATTGGAGACCAGAGAATCAATTATGTGGAACCATATCCACAAGTTTATTCCAGAATCGTAGCTACTTTAAAAATGCTCAGAGAAGGTCTAGAAGAAAGAGGATTGATATATGAAGACCCAGATGCTGAAGATTATATAGTAGATCAACTAGCAAGTAATTTTACAAGGAAGTTCGAATACCTAATAAGTAGTTTTGAACGATTAACAGAAATTAGTATTAAGGAATTACAGAATGAACCTATTACAACAAGTGACTATGGTTTTATCCAGTTGTTAGGGAAGAACTTCTTAATGGCATCTTCGTTTAACTATGGTATTGAAGGTTTCTCCAATGAAGCTGATAAACGTACAGCATTAATTGCTGATGTTTTCACTGAAGCAAACTCCATGCAGGTTCTTGAAGTAGCTGTTGGTAATCCTTATCTTCTTTATGTAGTTGTTCAAAATCAAGCTGGACAACTTTACCTCACAAGAGGAGTATCATTCTCTTATTACCAATTCCTCCAACCAGCTGAAAATAGAATGACTGATGAAGAATGGCAAACCATGCTCAGTACCACACCTCCTGAATTGCTAGCATGGATTACTAGTAGTTTACCAATTGTGAAAGATTTACCAGAAACTGTACAAGTAAGATTCATTGCAACTGATGTATCATCAAAAAGAAACTAAGTTATTCAGATTAACTACTTTATTTAGCAGTCAGAAGAAATAATGAGTTATTATTCTTAAATCGCAAGGTTTAAATATGTTGGTGAAAAGAGAATATTGAATAATAATTCAAAAAGGTGAAACAATGTATAGAAACAGAATGTATGCTTATGGACCTAGATATGGGAGAGGTTTTGGATATGGTAGATATGGCCCAGGACCAGGTTTTGGACCTGGAAGAGGAAGAAGGTTTTACAGTCCTAATTGTGACTGGTTCCCAGATCGTCCTCGAGGATGGTGGGCTATGCCAGATTTCCAAGATCCAGAAGACATTGGATGGACCGCTCCACCAACAGGTGCAAAATGGGATCCGTATTCAGGAGTACCAGAGAACAAGGAAGCTATTGAATACGAGATTTCTAGAGTAGAAAAAGAAATGGAAGTTCTCCAAAAGCAAATTGAATATCTAAAGAAACTCAAAAAGGAATAGATATTATCCGAAATATCTTTAAATTCCTTACCTAGTTTTTTTTTGAGCTGATTGATATGTCAAACTCTCGAGAACCTTATGATAGAGAAAAAGTATTTTATGCAGAAAGAGGACAAGGGAGAGGGTATGGAAGAGGAAGAGGTAAGGGAAGGGGGTATGGAAGAGGAAGAGGAAGAGGAAGACCGCCAGTTGCATACCCAATAGAAACTGACATGAGAGGAAAAGGTTCAAGTAATCTAATTTTATCAATTTTTTTAGTCCAAATTTTACAAATGGCAGACATCCAAGAATTAACTCAAAACGAAATTGGGGATAAACTCCAAATTTCTCAAACTTCTGTTTGGCGATATCTGAAATCAGCTAGAACCAAGATTGCTAAAGCAGTTGCAGAAAATAAACAGATCTATATTGAGATAATAGATTGAAATTAACGAATAGGTTTATGAATGGCTTAGTTTATTTTTGATAGCAAATGACAGTTTCACTAAAGGAAATAACTGCAGAAAATTGGGTTGATGCAGTGAAATTAAAAGTTAAAAAAGAACAAGTATCTTTTGTTGCTTCGAATGCAATATCTCTTGC
>CAZJUB010000146.1:0-4270 GCA_964549075.1 uncultured archaeon
ACTCCCTCCCTTTTCATATCCCGACAGAACAGAGACTTATTACTATGGTTATCATGAACTATCTGCAGTTACTATTTCCATTAATCCCAATATTTCTAGTAGTTTTCTTTCTAAGTCTATTCCTACTACTCCTGCTAATGCTAGTGTACTCAATAGACTTTCAATTAATTCATCTTCAATAGTTGGATCACATTCTAATCCTTCACAATCATCTAGTATCTGTGAGGCAAATGCATTCAACATTTTCTCACCCATTATTCTACTAGGTGTTTTTGGGATATTCATTACTTCTATTTGTTTTACACTGTTTCTACTATTTATGAGTTCAAGCAATTTTCTCTGTGCTTCGTTGATTGTTACCATCGTCATCACTTATTTCTTACAGTTTTTTCTATTTATACTAAGATAATATTTACTTATAAACTCATCTAATATATTTAGTTAACGTTTTATTTTTCCAATGGAAATTTAATTGATATAAGTAAAAAATTCGGGGTCATGCTGTTTTCACAAGAGAGAGCGCGAAACACAAGGGAACCTCAATTTCCATTGGAAACTAAGGGGAGGGGCTGTTTTACGCCAATTTAAATTTAGTCGCCAATTTTGAGATTTTTGTCGGCAATTTGTGAACTGATTTTTGTCGGGAAGTGTAATACCACGCTATTATCAAGGAAATGTGAAATCACACCATTATATCTATTTTTTAACATAAAAAAAGCTTTTCGATATCGAAACGTTAAAAAAAGAATTAATAGAAGGCAATCTAACAATTGAATGTGGGCCAGTAGATCAGCTGGAAGATCGCATCGCTTGCACCGATGAGGCCTCGGGTTCAAGTCCCGACTGGTCCACCAATTTTCTTTTATTATCCTAAGAGCTTTGGAAAAACTTTTGTTCATGAAAAAATACTTCTGCATATTCTAATGATATCGGTTGTAATTCCTGTATTCAATGAAGAAAATAATGTCTTACCAGTATGTATGGAACTAAAAGACGTACTCGACAAGCAACCACAAGATTATGAAATTATTTTCGTAGATGATGGCTCAACTGATGAAACAGGAACCAGGTTACAAAAACAAGTATCAGAAATGAGCAATTTGCGAGTAGTCCAGCTAAGTAATCGCTTTGGTAAAAGTGCAGCATTAACAGCAGGATTTGATAATTGCAGAGGAGACATAATAGTAACCCTGGATGGAGATGGTCAAGATGATCCTAAGAACATCCCTTTACTTCTTGCAAAAATGAACGGAAATATTGATGTTGTCTGTGGATGGAGATTTGATAGAAAAGATTCTACTATCAAAAAAATTAATTCTAAAATTTACAATATTCTCAACAGAATTTTCAGTAAGGTTAGGATTCATGATAATAATTGTACATTGAGGGTTTACAGAAAAGAAGCAGTTACTAACCTTTCACTAATTAAAGGTGCACACAGATATTTACCAGCTATTCTAACAAGTAGAGGTTTTAAATTATCTGAGATAGAAATATCTCATCGACCTAGGCTGAGTGGGAAGTCTAAATATGGAGCTAAGAGATTATTCAAAGGATTAGTCGACTTATTCAAATTTAATTTGTTTTTAAAAAACAAATATATTAAGAAATCAACTAACCAGACTCTTTATGATATAAAAGCAAAATATGGTTTTGAAATATGAAGAACAGATAACCTATACAATCTTCTGTTCTTTCATCCAATTAAAGGCATCTTGGAAAGTAGCTCTCACATTGTATTTAGGTGTAAAACCAACAATTTCCTTTAATTTATCAATACTATAAACTCTTGTTATACTAAATTGTTTAACTCTTCGTCTAGAGATCTTTGGTTTTGTTCCTTTTATTTTTGCCATAGTCTCACTAGCAATTGCTGCTACATAAGCTAATGGAAAACTTATTTCTTGAAAGATTGGTTTTTTATTCGATATTTCTCCAGCTAGTTCAAACATTTGTCTAGTAGTACAAGTTCCTCCTATAACATGAAAAGCCTCACGATTAGCTTTGTCAATTTCTCCTCACCTAACTAGTGCTTCAGCAACATCCTTATGATGAACAAACGAAACAATTGCATTTCCCCCACCAATTAGAGGAATTTTCCTTTCTCTCAGAAGATAATCAAAGATTTGAGGGGCAACCTGTCGATCTCTTGGACCAACAATATATGGTGGTCTAACAGCATAAGCAAAGAAATTATGTTGTCTTGCATAATTAAAAACCAAGTTCTCAGCTATAAGCTTAGTTAAGTGATAAGGATGGCTAGGTTTCTTAGGGTGGGTTTCTTTTATAGGTTGATTTTTTGGTCTATAACCATAGATACCTACAGTACTTATATGTAAGAACTTCTCTCCATTGTTCTTAACGAATGCTTCAAGTATGTTTCTTGTTCCATCAACATTTACTTGATAATAGAGTTTCTTAGGAATATCATCACGAGCTTACCCATCAGCATTATAAACCGTATCAACGCATTTCAAAACTTTGTCAAGATAACTTCTGTTAGTTAAATCTCCCTTAACAATACTTATTCCTAGCTCATCTAACTCTTTTACCTTCTTTCCTGAAAGAGATAGAGATTTAATCTCTGTCTTTGGATATTGTTCTCTTACTCTCTTAGATATGAAATAGCCAACAGCACTTGTAGCAACAGTAACTAATATTGTCATCTTACTTCAACGCACAAATATAGTAGTTATATATAATTTTTTAGAAAATAGCATCTGAAGTCAAATATTATTATTCTATTTAGTCTTTTTCTTGTGAATGTTTCTTGTTTTTTGTTTTTGGAACTTTGTTAAAACATGAAAGAAGATCATAAGTGAAAGTGAAATGGCAATATCAGGGTAAAAGAAACCAGCAGCTTTGCATCGAATTAAACAGATTGAATTACTAAAACAAGATGATATTCACGTGTTTAATTAGAAAGATAGCTTAATCTTATAATCTTCGTTTCTTTCTGACTTTTTTGATAGCAAAAACACATACAGGAATTAGAATTAATAATGAAAGAAATGCAAAATAACCAAAATAGTTTGGTGGACTGTAAATAGGTGGTTCAGCTAGAGGATAGAAATCACAAGCATTGGCTAAACCATCAATACTATAATTGCCTTTCCCTAGGTAGTCATCGTAATAATTTCCTTGTTGAGTGCTAGTATCATACCATATATTCTCCTTCCCATCATCTTTTACCTGTGAGGTTCCGTAAAATAGATAGTTCCTAATGAAACTATTATGATGTATCTCATTGCCATCAGAATTAAAGTCTAAAACTACCCCCCATCTAGTGTTCTCAGTAAATGAATTATAGGTTATACTGTTAAATGATGAAGATTCTAACTTGATTCCATAATTTCCATTAAACTCAAATGAATTATTTATCACTTCGATTCCTTCAGAATTCCTGAGAAGAATACCCATATCTCTATTATTTTTGAAAAATGATTTTGAGATAGAAATCTCATTGCATTCAACTAACTCTATCCCAATAGTTGTACTGCTCAGTTCTTGGTTCTTAATCTTAATTTTGGAACATCTAACTAGCATTAGCTGACCATAATGACTGTCAGATATTGTAATTCTCCTTTGCTCAGTAATAAAACCAAAAAGTTTACCATTGATATAGTTGGAACAATGAGTATAAGTTAGAAGCTCCTCAGCACTTTCTTCATTTATACTTATGCTGCAATCTGTCAAGATATTCTCCTTAATAATAGAATATTCAGCATCTCTTACCCAGATTCCGTTTGCACAATCTATCACTTTATTCGATAGAATGGAAACTTGTCCTCCTGAATCAACTAGCATACCATATGAGTTTCCCTTGCACTCATTTCCAGATACAGTTGATGAATTGGAGCTTCTAATATCAAGGTTATATTGGGAATTGTAGTGACAAGTATTATTCAAAACCTCTGAAGAGTAGCATTGTAGCAATCTAATCCCACCGTGAAAATTGTTATAGTTGCAAGTATTATTGGAAACAAGAGAAAATGAACAATAATCTAAAACAATTCCTCCACTTAAATTTTCTGTACATACATTATCTTGAATGTAGCTACTATTACTTTTGTCTACAAATATCCCTACCCATGAATTGGAGTGACAATAATTTGATTTTATCATACAACCTGTTCCGTTTCTAACATGAATACTGTATTTCTTCGAGAATGAACACGTATTATTTATGATACTTGAATTATATGTATCTACTATGTGAATGGATCTTTGAAAATTGAGTATGAAAAAGAATTATTTATAGGTCCTTCAT
>CAZJUB010000147.1:0-4245 GCA_964549075.1 uncultured archaeon
TTTTCCAAAGAGTAACTATACATTTATACTGAAATTTCTTCATTCAATAAAAACAAGAACTAAGTATGTTATTATTGCAGCTGTTATCGCAGCGATAGCTCGATTCATTTTATTTGTGAACAGCAAAATGACTACTGCTAGAAAACACAAAGAAATAATAATCTGACTAGCTAGAATTGATATCACCTGCAATTTTTTGGAATAATTAAAATAGATAAAAACCTATTTAGTTATAATTTATTCTATTTGTAAGTAAATTATGTCAATATAAAATATTGCTAAATTGCAAAAAAATAGAAATTTAATGATTATTTTTGTTTACTATCAATATCAATCTTATAATAATAGTGATGAAAAAAACAAAGAAAGCATAAATTGTGACTTTCTCTAAAATACCTAAGTTATTCCAGATAATTTGATCGAAAAATAACATAGCAATAGAATAAGCTATCAAACAAGCAATAATTATGAAATTGACTGAAATATCTAACCACCAGATTTTGAAGGATTTATAAGGATGATCCGAGCCCATTTTCCATACAAAGATCCCCCACAAGAAAGCAGTAAAAATTACAAATCCATACGCTCCTACTGCAAAGATAATATGTAGCACGAAATACTCTCCTTCATTGAAAATCCCACCTAAAGTTATGAACGGACCAATTAGAACTCCTAAGATGGTTAAAGCCTTAAGCAATCTTGGTTTAGGATTATCGAATTCTCTAATGATGAAGTAAATAGCTGGAAAACAGGGAACCATTAGAATACCCGAAATGATGAGAGTAGAATTAAAAAGCCAATCATAAGGATTGTCGTGTCCAGTAACAGAGATTACATCTCTAATGAAATTGTGTGTTATATGATCCCAAGAACCAGTTAAATTAGAAAAAAGATCTCTGAATATACTTTGATTTTCTATTAACAACATCGTTGTGACTGTACCTACTATGAACAAAACAATCGAAATGAGACCAAGTATTAAAGCAGAATTGATGTATACTCGAGTTCTTTTGTTAGAAATCATTCAACTAAAGGGTTAATGAAATATATTTAATTTTATCGAAGATGTTAGTTCTTAGCGATGGACAAAGCTTTTTGAATTAAAGAGATTCGGTTTTAGTATGAGTAAAATTTCTGAAGCAATTGATGTTGAAATGAAATCAATATTCAAGATGTTAAAAGAAGCAGTATCAAGAATAGAAGGAGATTTCTGGAAAGAGAATAAGAATAATTGGATGTATGGAATATTTCTCTGGCATACTATTGAAACAATAGAGTTCTATATGTCTGATTCTGAAGAAGATTTTCAACCTCTAAGTGATGTTACACAACACTCAGAGGAGAAAGAAAGAGCGATAATTCTTACAAAGAATAAAGCTTTTTTTGAGAAATATTTAGTTAAGGTAGAAACTAAAACCTTTGATATCCTTGGAAAAATGACTGAAGAAGATTTCTTAGAAAATGATGGTTTTGCTAAAAGAGGAGCAGTTTCTAGACTTCATAAGTACCTATATATGATAAGACATACAATGGTTCATCTTGGTGAATTGTCCAAGACACTCAGAGATAAAGATGGAAAAGGAATTAGGTGGGAATAAAGAATACCTAATTTTCTATTAGAAAATACTAAAACTGATTATTTTCCTTCTTACAGAATCACTCCAAAATATCGAGAAACTTTTAATATTAAAATGACTTCATAATTATTTATGAAATTCTTGTTTAGAGGTGCGAAATCATTTTTCTTATTACTCCTTTTACTTGTAGCTTGCAATTCCAATTTCAACCTAATCTCAGCAAATTCTCCTGAACCTATGAGGGATTTACGACCTGGTTGGGAAGCTAATACAATTTACGAAATCCCACATCCTCCAGGACCTAAATGTATAGGTGATAATGGTGATTTATTTTATCTAGATAATTTAAATAACATAGCTATGAAAATGGATGAGTTTGGTGTTCATACTGTCTATCAAACCTTAAATTCTTCCTACTCTTTCTCTGCTCTCTGTTACCAACCAAATAATAATCGACTAATAGGTCTAACAGATTATGGATTTTATATCATCACTTCAAGTGATGTGATATGGTTGAACAATTTCACTGAAGGTGAAACAATTAATACTGTAACAGTTGATCCAAACGATGATTCATTTTTCTGTAGTTCTTTATTTTCAGGATCAAATATAACTCATTATGATGCAAGTGGAAACCGTTTATCAACAATTCTCACTAATATACAGGGATGCAGTCAACTTGTTTTGAATAATAACCAAAGTATACTATATTATACTGAAACTTATTCTGGTTCGTTTTCATCCTTAAATCTAACTTCAATGGAAATTGACGTTTTAAGAACTAATATAGGTTTGCCTGGGACTCAAGAAGTTATAGGTATTGGTGTAGATGATAATGATGATTTATATGAAATGACAGCTGATGGAAATAACAGAGGATTTTTCAAATATCAAAATGGTTCCTTTGTTTTATTAATGGCTTCTAAAGGTGGTATGAGCTCACTCACTTGGTCATCAAAATTACAAATGTTTATAGCTGCAGGAAGTGCTGGCGGTTGTTTGATTGGCTATGATCCTTTGAAATCAGAAGCAGAATATCTAACTCCTATAATAAATGCTGGAACTATCATAGAAACACATGAAGGAATAATATTGTATGCATTAGATGATGAAATTTACGAAGTTAATGAATCAGGAACTACCTTGTTTTCTAAAAATCCGAATGGTATGAAGATAAATAATCTGATTCTAGATGTTGATTACAACATTTTTGCTTTATTAGCAAATGATTCAGTTTCAATTAATAGAATAACTAATAATGGAACTTTTGAAGTTTGGTTTCATGATGAAATAACTGATTATGCAAAATCAATTCTTTATAATGCTGTACATCATGAGATTATCCTTTTAGCTGAAAATATAGATAAAAATGAGTCTTATGTGTACAGAATTCCAATTGCAAATCCTTTGAGTTATAGTAAAATTACTACATTTTCCAATACAACGAAAATAAAGGCAGCTATCGATATGATTGGAAACATTTACATTTATGAAGCATATAATAATACACTTTACAAAATCCCAAATGATACAGATGTAAAAGAGATAGTTACAACAGATTTTGCAGACTTTAGTGATATTTATGGACCAAATTTTGTTGTTGAACCACCATTAGTTTATTGTAGTATAGAAAATGGAATAATTTATGGTAGAAATGATGATTTGCATCTCTGGCTGCTAGATCAAGATGTTAGAGTAACCTTAGGAATAAACAATCGAGGAATAGATAATTCTGCTATGTTTCAAAATACTAATCAGGAAATACTGGTGACACAATCAACTTTGGTTTTAAGATTAAAGTACCAAGAGCCAACTCCAACACTGACAACACTGAATAAAGAAAAGACGAGTACTTCTTTCATATTAGCTTCTATTATGATTGTGAGTATTTATTATCTAGTCAAAAGAAAGATTAATAGATAAATCTCCAACAATTGTTTGCAGTGATTTTAGTACTTACTTTATAGAATCGACAATCTTATAATTTTCACATCTACCTTGTTGGAAGATGATATGTTTCTGTAAGCTTATATCTTATTGAAAGAACATCCTTCTTGTTAGGGAAGTTATTTTCAATTTCATGTAAATAACACTCTTCTAATAAGGTGTCTTTAATTTCATTTTGAAGATTTCATCGTAATCGTACTAAAATTGGGAAGACTAGTGTTAATAATATCACCCCAAAATAGAGATATAAATTTCTATAAACATGACAACCATTCCAAAGAGAATAAACAAAAATGGAGATAAAGAATATAATAATTGTTCCTATTCTGATTAGATTAAAGATATTCTTTATACTTACAGATTTCCTATTTTTGAGATTATAAGTAAAAAGAGGAAAGAGATTAAAAATAGAAATTACAATTGTGAATACTAATACCCAGGTTTTTGGATCTTCAATAATACAAACCATTGAAGGTGGATGAGTTATGAATAGAAGAATTGAGAAGGTTAGAATGGAGAAGAAGATTAAGATTTCATTTAAAATTATCAGATTTCTCTGATTCAAAAAGTGCTTTAGTTTTTCTAATTTGTACTCCATCAATTTTTCTTGTCTAACCACATTTTTATAACTTGTGCTTCCTTTACTGATATTAGTTGACAATAATACCCTTTCTGGAAAGTGTCTCAGATTAAACTAAAAATCTAATTCCAATGTAAGGAA
>CAZJUB010000148.1:0-4167 GCA_964549075.1 uncultured archaeon
ATCCAGAATCTAGCTTTATCTCTTTTATTAGCTTTCATCTCGTTTATTATTGTTAAGACCTTATCAAGACTATGTTTAGGATGGCATTTTCTCACATTTCGCCCCATTACTCCTAGAGGACGTTTGAAAATTCTTGTCTCATGTTTGTTCCAAGCTATAACTTCATCATTTTCATCTACTATAGAGAATTCTATAGGGATAGTGGCAAACATTGCTTGAAGCATTTTTTTGTTAATTTCTCCTATCATGATTAATAGAATAATTGTAAAGATATAAGTTTAAAGGTTGCAATATAGCTAAAAAACTGATACCGATAAAAAGATAATAGTCCTAAAGTTTTGCTCTATAATGCAAATTCAAGAATTCTTTCCTGATAAAGTTGATGAAACTATTCTAGATAAATATATAGATTTCGAGATAGAATACCAGAAAGAAATTTATCCAAATGACCCCACGGCTCCTCCTGAATTACTTAGGAGAGCTATGCTCACTCCAAGTTCGGAATATAATATTTTCAGATGGTTAGTATTTTCTGATTTAGATGAAATCATGGGTTATGCTAGACTGAATTACCATAAACAAAATTCACCGATGTATGAATCAAATAAAGGCATCGCTGATATTAATATCGTCATAAAGAAGGAATTTAGGAAGCAAGGAATAGGATCCAAACTCTTAAAGGTTTTAGTGAAAAAAGCAAAAGAACTAGAAATGAAATCTTTTCAAATTGTCGCTAATCTAGAAGCTGGCAAGAAATTTATTGAACACTTTGGAGGGATAGTTGCAGCTGATAGAACGAGAAATAGGTTATACTATAATGAAATTGATTGGGAAAAGATACAGAAATGGTGTGAGGAAGGAAAAGAAAGAACGAAAGATGTAACAATCGAAACTTTCGAAGACGTTCCTGAAGAGGACTTGGAGGAATTTGTCAAGGTCTACACTGTTACAGAAAATCAAGCTCCAGATTATGAAACGGGAGACTACCAAGGACTCAAAATTTCGCCAGAAAGTAGAAGATCCTCTGAGAAACGCTATAAGGAAATAGGGTATACTTGGATCACGAAAATATCTAGAGAGAAAGATGGAACCATCAGTGGTTTTACAGAAATTTTTTACAATATACACCTACCTCACATGGTAGAGCAAGAGATGACAGGAGTGCTTCCAGAATATCGAGGAAGAGGATTAGGGAAACGATTGAAAGCTGAGATGTTGTTTTACATCAAAGAAAATTATCCTAATATTGATTTTATCGAGACAGGCAATGCAAATAAGAATAAACCTATGTTAGTAATAAATACTGAAATAGGGTACAAAAAGCACATCGAGGAATATCTGATGAAATTAGATATAAAAGAAATAGAAAAGAGAGGCAAAAAGTATATTTAGGAGAAATTTATCGTTAAATTCCATGAAAATCATAAAAATATTTTCAATAGTTTTATATTTCTTATTACTAGGTTGTTTCATTATTCCTTCTACACAGGCTTCTATTGCAGGAGATAATATTTTAATTACTGAAGTTTTATATGATGCTCCTAATTCTGATGCTACTGAAGAGTGGTTTGAGCTTTTCAATCCCACTGATTCAGATATTAATCTAACTGGATGGTCAGTAGCAGACAACTATGGTATTCTTGATTTAACAGGTATTATACCAGCAAAAGGATTTTTTGTTGCTGCTGTTGATGAAACTGGATTTTTTAATCTCTATGGTTACAATGCCAACCAAAGTGGAGGATGGGATGGTGTTGCTTTAAGTAATTCTGGAGACCAGCTAATGTTATATAACGATACTGTTGAAGTGGACTTTGTTTCTTGGGAAAACTATGTAGAGGGGTGGACTGTAGGAGCACAAGATACAACTATTAGAAGAATATCTGGAGTCGATACTGATACAGTAGCAGATTGGGAAAACAGTCTCACGACAGGTGATCCAGGTTTTGGAGATTATATAGTAGTTGTTCCAGAGCTACCTCAGTCTCTTGCTAGCATATTCCTCGTTCTGACAGGTATAGCAACAATTGTTGGATTAAGTAAGAGAAAGAAAAAGAATTAGATAATTTACTGGAGTATGAAAATTACTCCTAAAATTTTTCTATTAACCAATTTGAAAAACTGAATCTATTTACTAAGTTTTATTAGTGTTCAATTCATAAATCTTGATATGCCATTTGTAAATAATAATGGAATAAAAATTCATTTTACAGTCGAAGGAAAAGGAACACCTATTGTTTTGATTCATGGAGGATTTGGTAGTCATCAAGAATGGCATGTTGGAAACTATATCAACTCCTTGAAAAATGACAATAAACTTGTTTTAGTAGATCTTCGAGGACATGGGCAAAGTGATAAACCTCACGAGGTAAAAGATTATACTACCTTAAGTTTCTGTTCAGATATCATCGCTGTTATGGATGAGTTAGAAATAGAAAAAGCACACTGCTGGGGTTACTCTCTTGGAGGGTATATTGCTTTTGGATTATCAAAATATTTTCCTAATCGTTTCTTGAGTTTTATAGTAGGTGGGATGTATCCTCAAGGTTTTAGTGGGAAGGCTCTGAAAGTTCAAGATCATATCAGAGAAAATCTCAAGAATAATGCTGAAGGTCTAATAGCTTTATCAAAAGAGAGAGGAGATGTTATTACTCCAGAATTTGAAAAGCAGATTAGAAGCATGGACTTCAAAGCAATAAACGCATGGGGAAACAGTGAAGATTTATTTACAAAAATAGACGAACACCTTCCAGAGTTAGATATACCTTTTCTTTTCTATGCAGGAGAAAAAGACGAATTTGAACCTTATCCATTTCTTAAAGACATAAGTGTAAAGATGAAAGATGCTAAGGCGATAATGTTCCAAGAAAGAGGACATGAGGTGCATTTCATAGAAGGGATGGTTTTACCCTATGTTTTGGAATTTCTAGAAGAAAAAAATAATTAGAGATGATCACGATTAAGCAACTCCAAATTTTATAAAAAAGCTTTTAATCTAAAAAAAGAGAAAGTTTGAATTGATGAAAAAATCACCTATTCAGAAGAGAGTTATTATGGTATTTTTATTTCTCTTTTTATTCACTTTCAATCAATCTAATCTTATAAGAGCTGCGTCAGCTGCTCCAATACTCATCTTTCCTGTTAATGGAGTTGTAATAAACGATAATACTCCTCTCTTCAATTGGACAGATGTAATTGATGCTGAAGCTTATCATTTTCTACTGAATAATGATAGAAATGAAACTGTAGGTAGTCTATATTTGACATCTTCGAACTATGAGTCTTGGGAACTAGAGGATGGAGAATATACATGGTATGTTCGAGCAAATGATTCAGCAGGTGAATGGGGAGAATGGAGTGACTTAGGAATTTTCACTATTGATACTGTAGCTCCTGATGAAACAATTCTTCTTGCACCTACCAATGGAACTATCTCAAATGATATGATGCCTACTTTAATGTGGAATGCAGTTGAAGGGGCTGTAAGTTACACCATACAATTTAAAAAAGCAGATTTAAGTTGGGGAACTGAAAAGACTAGTGTAGAAACAAGTTACATGTGGCATACTTACATACCTGATGATGATTATATTTGGAGAGTAAGAGCAGTAGATGAAGCTGGAAATACTGGTCCGTGGAGCGACTATTGGTACTATCTACTAGATTCTACTAATCCAGTAGTTGTAGGATCAGCAGATTTAGATGTAAATTTTGGAGAGAATGCCTTAATACAATGGACTCTCTATGACATCCATCCAAAGAATTTTTCGATATTTCATAATGGAGAATATGTTTCAGGCAATGTATGGACCGATCAAATGGGACCTATAGGTTTAGGAACAGCCGGATTACTATATGGAGTGCATGAGTATATTTTATATGCAGAAGACCAAGCTGGAAACACTGGTTTTGATAGTATAATTGTAACAGTTCATCCATCAATACCCGAATATAATAATCTTCTATATCTCATCATTACACTTAGTGTGTCTATAGGTATTGTAATCTTAATCAAGAAGAGAAAATAATCTATCTTCCTTTATCACAGAGATTTAAAAAAAGGAAAAAGAACAAATTATTTCTAATATTCAAAGGCTTTACATTATACTGCACACTATTCTTTCAAATCATCAAGAAGTTGTTCTATTTGTGATTTGATAAGAGGAT
>CAZJUB010000149.1:0-4074 GCA_964549075.1 uncultured archaeon
AGTCTACTTGTATCTCAAGATATCCCCAGTCTTTTTTAATATCATTTACTTTGACTGAGCCATTTATAATGATATCTCCTTTACTAATAAGATCTCCAAGAATTATTAAAGAGCCAGAAGGAACGTTAATTGTTGCTCCATCTTCTACTTTCAAATCTCCATCAACCTGAGTTAGTTCCACAGTTTCGTCTTCTTTTACGAATGTTTCGCCCATTTATATCACCAATTTAATTGTTCTATATTATCCTTCTCTACTATATATAAAAAGAAGAAACACAATTTGTGACCAAAATGTGTACCTCTGGCATAAATTGGACAGTAAATCTTTTCAAATTAAGCGCAATTAATAACTTATGTCAGCTGAGCTAATTGAAAAGATTGCAAGAATTCCACAATTCTTTATGCCCAATTTAAATCACTCTAAGGATAAAGTCGCTTTCTTCTGGGATATTACAGGAAGAGTTGAACTTTATGTTATGGATTTACAAACTAAGGAATATAAGCAAATTAGTAATGGGGAAGTACCTAGAGCACTACGAGCGGGTTTTGTCTGGACTAGAGATAATAAGAACATTATATTTGCAAAAGATAAGGACGGTAATGAAAAGCATGATTTATACATGATAAATCTAGAAACAAAAGAAACAAAACAACTGACAGAAACACCAACATTTCAAGAACAAGTTGCCCACACAAGTCCTGATGGTAAGAAACTTCTCTTTCTATCAACACGAAACGGTCAACGAAATTTATTTAGTTACGATTTTGAGAATCAAGAAATTCAAGAATTAACCAATTATCCTAGACCAATATTTGGCGCTTTTTGGAGCCCTACTAACGATTATATCGTTTTTGGTTATAATGATTCTCAAAACCTCCATAATGGCGATATTTGGATTATGGACGTAGATGGTTCAAATCAGAGGAAATTGTTGAGTCTTAAGGATGGTTCAAGAGACGGTGTTACAGATATCTCTAAAGATGGTAAGAAATTGGCAATAACATCTGATTTTGAAGGTAATTCAAAAGCTGGCATTTATAATTTAGAGACTAAGGAAATAAAATGGTTTGGAGATTCTTCATCAGAAGAGTATTCAGGAAAGATTTCTGACGATGGTAGTTTTCTTGTTTGTGCAAGAAACTCCAAAGCCACCGTTTCACCTGTAATATACAATATAGAGTCCGGTAAAGAACAAGCATTAGAATTTCCTCCAGGCATTGTTGCTGGGACAGCAGTAACAAAAAATGATGAATTTCTGGTATTAACTTTGAACTCTTCCATTAATCCTAGTAGATTAATAAAATATGATTTGAATACACATAATATAGATGAACTTATACCTATTGAAATTGGAAATTTAGATTCTGATTTCTTTGTTGCAGATGAGTATGTGGAGTATCCTTCAACAAATGGCCTGACTATAGGTGCAATTTTATACAAACCTAAAAAAATAGAACCAGGGGAAAAATTACCTATACTTGTAGAAATCCATGGAGGTCCTACAGGACAATATTATAGAAATTTCAGTATGTTTGACCAGATATTAGTAAACAACGGATTTATTATATTCAAACCGAATTTTAGAGGGTCTACAGGGTATGGAAGAAAATTCCAAGATATGAATATTGAGGATATTGGAGGTGGAGATTTAGAAGATATAATATCGGGCGTTGATTATCTAAAGACACTTAATTTTGTTGATAAAAATAGAATAGGCATTTTTGGTACTTCTTATGGCGGTTACATGACTTTTTGGGCTACTGTTAAAAAACCAGAGATATGGAAAGCAGGTGCGGCAAGTGTAGGAATAACAGATTGGAAATTATTATATGATGAGAGCATGCCACATTTCAAGCACTATTTACACATGCTTTTTGGAGAACTTGATAAAAACGAGAGTTTATACATAGAACGTTCTCCGATAAACTTCGTAGAAAATCTTGAAGCACCTTTACTAATAATTCACGGCACTCATGATCCACGATGTCCAATTACTCAGGCACGCGTGTATCGTGATAAACTCTTAGAATTAGGTTGGAAAGAAGGAACTGAAGGAGAGAAAACCTTTGAATATAGAGAGTTTACAGATATTGGTCATGGAGGTTATACGGATCAAACATTTAGAATCAGATCCTTTAAAACTATTTTAGATTTCTTTAAGAGAAGATTGTAAGGGATTATACTCTTTTTTATTCTTAATCTGTTTGAGCTGTAACTTTATCTGGTTTGGATTTTATTATTTTCTCTTCCCAAAGTCTTCTCATTTCGGAACTTGTTTCAAGTAGATCATCTAGTTTACCTTGTGCTTCTATTCTACCATCCTTAAGAACGATAATGTTATCAGCTCTACGAAGTGCAATTGGACGGTGCGAAACAGCAAGACAAGTAGATGCTCCACTTCGGGCAAACACTCTTTTCCAAAGTTTCTGTTCAGTTTCAACATCTAAGGCGCTAGAAAGATCATCAAAAATAAAAATTTCTGATTCATGAGCAAACATTCGAGCAGCTGCTAATCTTTGTCTTTGACCACCAGATAACTTAACTCCTTTAGGACCGACAATTGTATTCAATCCATCTTCGAAATTCTGCACTTCCTTTTCTATAACAGCCAGTTTAAGTGCTCCATCAATATCAACTGCTTCTTCTGGTAATCCCATCAAAATATTTTCTTTAACAGTTTCACTAAATAACCTTGGTACTTGAGAAGTATAGGAGGTGATTGGTGGTACAAAAAAATCTGCAGGTTCTTCAACAATCTCTCCGTTCCAGACTAGTTGCCCTTCATCTTTAGGTAATAATCCTAATAATGCTCGTAATAATGTTGTTTTTCCTGATCCAATCCTGCCTGTTATTACTGTAAATGATCCTTTGGCTACTGCAAAACTTATGTTTTTGATTCCTTTATCAGAACCGGGATAAGTGTACGATAAATTATTGATACTGAAATTAACAAGTTTTTTAGATTTTTCTATAGTTAAAGTAGGAATGGATGGATATGTTTCCTTAATGTAGATGGGTCCGTGTCTAACTAATTCAAATTCTGTAACCTCTACTGTTTCTCCTTTGATAAGCCTAAACATTCTTTCAAGTGAGACTTTAGTACGAATATATCTTGGGACTAAATCACCCATATCCCAGACAAACTCTCCTAATTCTCCTAACAGGCTGATGAAAAAAGCAAGTTCTCCTATCGAGAAAAGGTTACCTTGCATATTGTTTCCAACAAGTAAGAGAATTGTTCCGATTCCTAAATATATAGTAACTCGATATATTGAGTGAAGTAGCTGATGAAAGAGTTCATCTTTTACTTCTGCTATCCTTCTTTTATCATTAATATCTCCAAAATATGTTAAGACATTTTTCTCAGCTACTGCTACTTTTATTGCTTGGACAGATCTGAAAATCTCTCCTATTGTTCTTGTTACTGCACCAGCTGCATGCCTACGTGCTTTTCTTAATCTTGTAAAAATGGGTCTGGTGAAAAAAACCATTATCATCATTACCAAAAAAGGTACACTAACAAAAACTGTAATCTTCCAATTGATATTACTCATGAGATAAAAAGAGAGACCAGTAAAGATTCCAAGACTAAAGAAAGATGTTAGATGATAAGTAAACCACATGACTTCTTCAGTATCACCTCTAAATCTAGAGACAGCTTCTCCCGCGGAATCAGGTAAAGCAACTGCACCAGGTTTTCTAAAAATACCTGAGAGCATGTTTTTTCTTAACAATATTCGACTCATTAAAACGAAAACCCACATAGTAAGAACAAAAACAAAGTCCCCTATGAGTCTCATACTAAGGGTAAGTGGAAGCACTAGGAGAACTAAAATCCAGATATTTACATTTAATTGCCATCCAGGAAATTGTTGTAGTTTGTTGAAAATTTCCATTACAACTACACTTGCAGCTAATGGTTGAAGAAAAAACAATATGTCTGATAAAAATCCACCTAAAACCAAGCCTGGTTTGAATTTGAGCATTTCCCAAGACAATCTTAATACTTTCATTTCAAAAACTCCTCAATTTCTCCGGTTTGCAGAAGCTGATAGTATTTTGATTGAGAATTT
>CAZJUB010000150.1:0-4070 GCA_964549075.1 uncultured archaeon
TTTTCCTTCTATTTCTGAATTAATTAAGTCCAGAAGTTTTGCATCTGAACCAGCTCTCAGTAAAATATTGCTTGGTCAAATTGCTACTGAAAATACTCAAACAATGGATGAATTACAAGATTTCATCGGACAAACTTTTTACGGATATCAACAAGATTCAGCAAGCTTAAGCTCAATACTGAAAGATGTAATTAAATTTCTAAGGAAAGAAGGATTGATTAGTATTGATCCTGATTACCTCATAGCAACTGGTTTTGGTAAAAGAGTAAGTCAATTGTATATTGATCCGCTCAGTGCAATTGTTATACGAGACGGTTTGATGAATGCTAATGTTAAAGCTAAGAACTTCCTTACAGACATAAGTTATCTCCACCTTGTTTGTTCTACTCCTGATGTAAGATGGATTACTATTCGTAAAGATGAACAAATTGATGTGATTAATTATATAACTAATCATGAAGAAGAATTCTTGACAGAAGCTCCACAAACATCATTTGATCTAGAGCTTTTCATGAGTAGAGTAAAAACCTCTTTAATTCTCCAAGATTGGATTAAAGAAACTCCGGAAGAGATTATACTAGATAGGTACAATGTTGGAAGTGGAGATATCTATATGGTTGTTTCAAATGCGGAATGGCTTCTTTATGCAGCAAGCGAATTAGCTAAACTTCTGAATTACAATGAAATTTCTACCTCAATTTCTGCATTACACAATAGAGTAGTTAATGGGATAAAATCAGAGCTTCTTGACCTTGTAACAATACCAAATATTGGACGAGTTAGAGCTAGGATACTTTATGATAAAGGATTTACATCCAGGCAAATTCTAAAACAAACAGATCCTAATAAAATCATAAAAATTCCAGGTTTTGGCAAAGAACTTGTTAAAAACATTTATACTCATCTTTTAGGTGACAACTTTAACATGAAAGATTTGAGAGATAGTTCATCTGATAATGCGGAAGATACAGATAAGAATCTATCCATTCCTCAAAAACAACTAGATGATTTTTTCTCTTAAGGTAAAATAATTTAAAAAGTATAAAATTAGTAGTTAGTTGGTAATAGTGATTTCCGAAGATCTAATAGCTACTGAACTTGAAAGAATTCAATATGATTTTGAAGAGATAGATATTCCCGTTAAGTGCTTAAAAACTCTTGAAGAGTTTGATATTGGGAATAGAAAAATAAAATTGGTAAATGGTTTAAAAATAAAGATACCTTTTTGGCTTGCAAATTTATTAGAAAGAGAAAAATTAGTAGAAGTAGAAGAGAATGAAGTACTGGATTTACTGGTTATTGAGAAATTAGCAGAAGAAGAAGGAAAAAATATCGATTTACAGAAAATCAATAATTACATTTACATTCTGATGAAACAAACTTTTAATGAATATACTGAAAAAAATATAACATTGCGATATAGCCAAAAAGAGAGACTAGAAATGAAATTACGTGAGTTAATGACAAAGAGACTCTCGAAAATACTTAAAATTGCGGAAAAAACTAAAAACATCACTGTCAAAATTCGAAATATGACACCAGAAGAAAAATGGCTTTATGAGACTGTTTCAAATTTTGTAGAAAAATGGAAGAATATGGTTAAAGCTTCTGAAGAAGAAACGAGTTAAAAAAACTTATATTGCTGATTGTGTTTTACTTAATGTGCCAAAGTATATTTTTGTTTGTGGAGCTTTGATTTCTGGTTTAGGTAAGGGAGTAGTTACATCTGCTATTGGAAGAAATCTACAAATTAGAGGTAAAAAAATTAATGTTATCAAAATAGATCCTTATCTAAATATAGACGCTGGAACAATGAATCCTTTTGAACATGGAGAGACATTTGTGACAGCTGATGGATTTGAATTGGACCAAGATATGGGAACCTATGAACGTATGTTAAATTTAGAGATGAAAGGAGATCAGAATATAACCACAGGTCAAATTTACAATAATGTCATTCAAAGTGAAAGGAGAGGAGATTTTCTCGGTAAAACAGTTCAGGTTATTCCTCATATAACTGATGAAATAAAACGAAGAATAAGACTAGTAGGAGACCGTGAATCTGATCTTGATGTACTTATTATAGAAGTTGGAGGAACAATTGGTGATATTGAAAGCCAACCTTTCCTGGAAGCGATTCGTCAACTACGAAGAGAAATGCCAAAAGAAGATTCTCTGGTAGTTCTAGTGACTTATATTATTGAACCTCCTAACCTTAAAGAACAAAAAACCAAACCAACACAACATGCAGTTAGAGAATTACAATCACTGGGGCTTAGTCCAGATATGATAATTACTCGAGGTTCTCATGATTTAACTGAAAGTTCTAAACAAAAGATAATCATGTTTTGTGATGTTCCTGCAAATGCTGTCTTCTCTCTTCCTGATCTAGAGACAGTTCTAGAGGCACCACAATATCTCGATAAACAAGGATTTGGTTCTACATTGAATCTTATGTTGCGAATAGAAGACCTTGTAGCTGATTGGTCAGAGGAAACGAAGTTAGTTGAAAAATTCACACTCCCTGAAACAACAGTAAAAATAGCTTTAACTGGTAAATATGCAGAATTACTGGATGCATATATTAGTGTAAAAGAAGCTTTAACGCATGCTGCGGCTCATAATGATATACACTTACTAATTGATTTTGTATCAACTGAAAAATATGAAGAAAATCCTGAGTCAATTCATGAATTATCGAATTATGCGGGTATTCTAGTACCTGGAGGTTTTGGATCGAGAGGAACTGAAGGAAAAATATCTGCTATTAAACATGCAAGAGAGAATAAAATTCCTTTTCTTGGCATATGTTATGGATTTCAATTAGCTATAGTAGAATTTGCAAGAAATGTTTGTCATCTAGAAAATGCTACAACTATAGAAATTGACCCAGATTCTAAGTTTCCAGTGATTAATTTATTACCTGAACAACGAGAGATCACTGAAAAAGGTGGAACAATGAGATTAGGACAGCATAAAATCATATTAAAGAAAGGTTCAATTTTCGAAAAGATATATGGATCGAATATAATCTATGAACGGCATAGACACAGATATGAAGTTAATCCTGAATATATTGAGATTATAGAAGAAAATGGTCTAGTGTTTTCAGGAAAATCCGAGGATAGTATAAGAATGGAGACTTTTGAACTAAAAGGTCATCCTTGTTTCATCGGAACACAATTTCATCCTGAATTTCAATCTAGACCTTCAAAACCATCACCACCTTACTTCAAATTTATTCAGAGTGCTAAAGAAAGAGAAACTTAAAACCAAAAATCCTTTACTACAACTTCTAGTAGTTTTAATATGAAAATATAATATATATTAGTGTGGAGTTAAAATGGCAATTCAAAACAAGGTAGATAAAGCTATAGATGATATTTCAAAGAAAATCAAGACATACAATGAACATCGAAAGCTTTTCCAAGAACTTTTTCGAGAGGTTAAGGCAGTTCTGAATCCCTCTGAATTCCCTCCTGCTTTCAATATACAAACAACTGATACGATGTTTACATTAAAAGTTCCAAAAACCAGCATTGACGGTTTGAAATTTGCAGGAATAGATGGAGGGGTAATACATCGTTCGTTGAACTACTTTGATATAGCTTTAATTAGAGCAGTTGGCGTTCTCTTCTTTCATAGAAAAGAAATAAAACCTATTGTAAAATATTTTCCAGAAGAACAACCTTTTCCTGATATTCTAACAAGTATCGAGCCACTTTCTCAGAATGAAATTGAATGTCTTATTTCTATCTGGAGAATGCAAAAAGAGATTCGATGTGGCATTTCGTTAATTGAAGAAGATTTGCCAGATATTATCATGTTAGATGGGTCTATACTACCTGTTATTGATATAAAGCAAGTAAATCAGAGTGAATTTCTACTCAACCAGTATAGAAAACTAAAAGCACTCTATAGAAGACTCTACACTTTATGCCAACAAAATAGAACAGCTTTATGTGGTATAGTTAAAGATTCAAGATCAGCTATTCTAACAAGTAAATTATCAGCTTTATTACCACATTTGAGTAAAGTTCCAGAGTTTGAAAAATTGTTAAAAAGAGAGT
>CAZJUB010000151.1:0-4010 GCA_964549075.1 uncultured archaeon
TGGATGGATTTTCCACTCTTTTACTGCATAAAAATAAGCTTTCCAATTTCTAGTTAGGAGTTTGAGAGTATGTTGAGCAGTTTGTGCTGGTAGTATTCTATAACATTCTTCTACTTTAAGCAATATGTTTAAGTCATAATAACTAAGAATTTTGTTATATCTATTAAGACTGTCTTTCACTAAAAAATTCGCTCGATTATAGAGGTTCTTAACTTGATGACAAAGCTTACTTAATACTGGTGTGTAAGGTAACTCAATAGTCTCAATCCTTAACACTGTTGTCATCATCTTTCTCTCTAGTTTTTCTTATAAAAGCACCAGTAATATCTTGATTCCGCTCTATTTTTATACTGATTACTCATATATTGTTACTATTTGACATAAAACATTATATACTTCTGTTCATAGATTTGAACTTGGAGAAAACTCATGTCTGATACTGAGGAACTAACTTTAATGCTTAAAGCTCTTGGTCTAACTCAATATGAAGTCAAAACACTCATTACTCTTGTGGCTCTTTCTTCATCTACCGCTGAAGAGATACATAAACAAACAGATATTCCCACTCCTCGTATCTATGACACTATTGATAGTTTAGAAAAGAAAGGTCTTGTTCGCACAATATCAGGCAGACCTATGAGATTTGAAGCTTTGAATCTTAAGAAAGGTTTGGATAATCTCTTCAGATTCACAGAACAAGAATATCATGATAAATTAGATAAAATGGCTAATGTCTCCCAGGAAATTGTTACCTTACTGGATGACCCAGAGTATCATTCTAGATTAATTATCAAACCAGATGAACTTCTTGAGGCTTATTCTACTTTAGAAGAAATGCAACTTAAAACCAAAGACATAATCAAGAAGGCTGAGAAAGAAGTGTGTATATTTACCAACGTCTTCTATTGGTTTGATCAAGTTAAACAAGAATTAACTGAGGCTAAGGAGAGAGGAGTCAAGATTGAAGTATTAATGAGTACTGAAGATGATAAATCTAAGAAGGTTGCTGAAAACTTATTAAAATTAGGAGCTAAAGTCAAGAGTCTAGCAGAAGGTAATGTGTTAGCCCGAGGAACACTTGTAGATCAGGAACAAGTTGTTTTTGTTATATGGGTTTCACCTGTTCCTCACGAGAAATATGTTTATCGTCCTCATTTTTCTTCTAATTCAGGCATTATTGAAATCTTTTCTAATAACTTCAAATATCTCTGGCAAAAAGGAGAGGAATTTGAACTTTAATCTAAATTCTTTTGGAAGTGAAAAATATGATAAATTTAGATGATAGAAATATTATAGAACAAATAGATACATCAAAACAACTTGAAATTTTAAGTCAATGGTCTGCCTTATTTAAGGAAGCAAGAAAGAACAGCCTAGGTCTAGTTATACCAAAAAAATACAGTTGGAAAAATAAAAACGTTAATTATACAACTCCCCAAAATATTGTAATCTGCGGAATGGGAGGTTCAGCAATAGCTGGAGATTATATATATTATCTTCTCAAGGATAAATTATCTATTCCAATACTTACTAACAGAGAGTATCGATTACCTTCGTTTGTTTCAGACACTACTCTTGTTATTTGTGTAAGTTATTCAGGGAATACAGAAGAAACCTTATCGTGTTTCAAAGATGCTCTTCAAAAATCTGCAATGTTACTTGCAGTCTCCTCAAACGGATTATTGGAAAAACTATCTACTGATGTAGGCATTCCTCACATAAAAATTAGAGAAGGTATCCCTCCACGAAGTGCTTTACCTTTAATCTATACTGCTTTATTGACGATTTTAGAAAAACTTGAATTAATAGAAAACATGGAAGCAGATATACAAGAAACATCAGAAATTCTGGAGAAACTTTCTAAGGAATATGATGTTGATCAAAAAACTGAATCAAATCTTCCAAAGAATATAGCATATGGTTTATACAATACTTTATCTGTGTTTATTGGACACACATTTCTATGTCCTGTTGCATATAGAGCAAAATGTGAGTTAAATGAAAATAGCAAATTATTAGCAATTAGTGAAGTAATTTCTGAACAAAATCATAATGGTATTGTCGCTTGGGACAATCCTAATACCGCTTTAAATGATGTAGCAGTTATTCTATTCAGAGATAAAAATGAATCTGATTCCATTAAGATTAGAGTTGATGAGCTTAAAAAACGAGTAGAAAAGAAGACGGAAAAGCTATTGGAAGTTTATCCAGAAGGTAAATCAGAACTTGCCAAGCAAATTAGTTCGACCTACTTAATTGATTTAGTAAGCATTTATCTTGCAATATTGTATGAAGTAGATCCTTCTATTACTCCAAGTATAGATACCTTAAAGGAGGTATTAAGAAGGAAAACAAATCTTCAAGAAAAAATTAAAAAAGAAGTTTTGTGAATAAAAAAACAACTTCTAAACTTTCCAAAACAGAAAGTTTTAATACGAAGTTGTTTTTTACTATTTTAGAGTAAAAAACAGTTAAATTCTTTGAGTGTTGCTTATGTGTGGTATTGTCGGCATAGTTCAGAATCGTGAAACAAAGATAGGAAAAGCAATTATTGAAGCTTTAACTAAACTTGAGTACAGAGGATATGACAGCGTAGGAATTGCGTCTATAACTGATGGTAAAGTACAAATCACCAAGGATGAGGGTAAAATTTCTGAAGTATCGGAAAAGATAGATGTTGATGGCATTTATGGTAAAATTGCACTTGGTCATACAAGATGGGCAACACATGGCCCACCTAGTAAAGAAAATGCTCATCCACACACTGATTGTAATAACGAGATCTCAGTGATTCATAATGGTATTATTGAAAATTTTCAGGTGTTAAAAGAAGAATTGTTACAGCAAGGACATATTTTTCAATCTGAAACAGATACAGAAATCATACCCCACATAATAGAGCAATTCGTTAAAAAACAAAAATTATCTGTGCAAGATGCTGTTATCCAAACAGTAAGAAAATTGGAGGGAACTTTTGCAATTTGTGTTATTTCAAGTTTGGAACCAGATAAGATTTTTTGTGCAAAAAGAGACAGTCCGTTGGTAATAGGAATAAATTCTGATAGAATGTTTTGTGCTTCAGACATTCCAGCGTTTCTTTCACACACTCGTAAAGTAGTATTGTTGCACGATGATGAATTTGTGACAATCACTAGTGATGGATACGAGATTATAGACTTCAACACCAATGAAAAGATAATTAGAAATCCTTATACAGTATCATGGAAACCAGAAATGGCACAGAAAGGGGGTTTTCCTCATTTCATGTTGAAGGAAATTCACGAACAACCCAACTCATTAGCAGATTATATTAGGATTAAACAACCTTCTCTAACAAATATTGCAGAAAAAATCCATAATGCAGAAAAAGTCTTTCTTTTAGCAGCAGGAACAGCACATTATTCGACCTTAACTGGGGAGCATTTAATTAGAAAATACTCAAAAAAATTTGCAGCATCTGTTATTGCCTCTGAATATGAAGAAATCAGCAGTTTGGTGGATGAAAAAACAGTCATATTACCCGTTAGTCAAAGTGGAGAAACGATGGACACCATAATGGCTATTAAACATGCTAAAGAACGTGGAGCAACAATATTGTCTGCTGTTAATGTGATTGGCAGCACCATCACACGCCATTCAGATGAAGTGTTGTATCTTTATGCAGGTCCAGAAATAGGGGTGGCAGCAACAAAAACCTATACTGCTCAAACACTTGCAATGTGGGATATAGGGATAGAATTAGGAAAAATTACAGGAGAATTAAACAATAACGAATATAGTGAAACGAGAGAACTTTATAGAAATATACCAAATGTTGTCAGACAAACTATAGTTAGAAATGAATCGAGAGCAAATCACATAGCTTCATGGTTTGCCAAAAAAACAAGTGGATTTTATCTAGGAAGGGGATTGAATCTTCAGACAGCTAAAGAGGGAGCGTTAAAGATGAAAGAGATAGCATATATACACACAGAAGCGTATCCAGCAGGAGAATCAAAACATGGACCAAT
>CAZJUB010000152.1:0-3994 GCA_964549075.1 uncultured archaeon
AAGATTACCAGTAAAACATCAGCAATAGTGGCTGTTCATGTTTTTGGAAATCCTTGTGATATGAAAGCTATTATGGATATTGCAGAAGATCACAACTTACTTGTCGTAGAGGATTGTGCACAAGGGCATGGAGCATCTATAGATAATATCCATGTTGGAAATTTTGGGCAAATTGGCTGTTTTTCATTCTATGGAACAAAGAATCTAGTTGGAGGAGAAGGTGGGGCTTTAATTACAAGTGACGAGGATTTATTTGAGAAAATTAAAAGTCTAAAAAATCATGGTAGAAGTCCTGCAGGAGGGTATGCTCATTATAGAATTGGTTTTAACTACAGATCTACTGATATGACAGGTGCCATAATGAATGTACAGATGGATAGAGCTGATGAAATACTTTCTAAAAAACACTATAATGGAGACAAATATAGAGAAAAACTGAAAGATTTCGAAGGATTAGAAGTACAAAAAGTATTACCTGGACATCAGCATTCTGACTATATTATGGCTCCTATTATTACCAAAGATAATATAGCTCAACAACAGATCATTGACTATCTTAAATCAAAAAACATAGGTTCCCGAACAATATACAAAATGCTATCATATCAACAACCATGTTACACCGACCTTAGTAATTGGCATTTAGCAAGAGTGATAGAATATCCGGATTATACTAAAGTGAAATGTCCGAATGCTGAATTTATTGCAAATCACCATTTTGAGATACCAATGGTCACTTCTCTTACCGATGAATCTATAGACCATGTAGTTTCAACATTAAGGGAGTTCTTTGAAAATCACTGAAAATATCTTTCTTTTCATTTCTTTTTTCTTTTTTTTAGTAAAATTTAATACGATACTTTCGAAAAGCTTTTTTTAAGCAAATAAAGTATGTTGTGTGAACAGAATGAGCGATAGTAGTGATGATTTTCCCCTCTATATGTCTTCAGCTATTGTAAATGAAGGGAAACAAGTTGAACTTGTAGTTATCTACGAAGGATATGGTGAGGGAATCGACAGAGTACTCCTAATAGGCAACAAGAATGGTCTTCCAAGCGATATAACAAAAGCTATATTATTTGAGAAAGGAGATAAAGCTAGTAGAGCATCTTTTGAAATTACTTTTCCAATATGGGAAGATGGGACTTTTCAAGCAGTTGTGGAAAAACAAGGAAACTATATTTATGAACCAGGAGAAGCACATAATATAGTATTTCGAGGAAGAGGTGTGTTTCTAGATTTACGTAAAATCTATCATTTATCAAAAGACGTTTCAGCCCCAAAAGAAACGAAGAAAACAAAGAAGGACAAAAAGAGCGAAACACAGACAGAACAATCTTCAACTCAAGTAGTAGAAGAAACTGTAATTGCACCTGCTTATGATGATTTTAATATGTTATCTCTTAAACCAAAAGATTTTCGAATCTTTAATCCAGAATTAAAAAACTATCTTCTACAATTGCTCGATTACTTGGATAACGCTAAGAGTAAACAATTGGTATTTGATACGGTTATTCTCCCTGACATAGCACGTTCTCTAAAACTTTGTATATCTGAAGAAGGACGTGCATCAGTATTTGACATCTGTTTTCCAATAATAATTCTAATTGAGAAAGCATTAATTTTCAGTGGAATGATATATAACCAAATAAAAGGCGAAAATTCACATGAAAAATACAAAAAAGAAGTAACTGATAAAATACCAGAAATTCGTAAAAAAATCAAAACAGCAGAATTTCGAGCTGCAACTGATTTAATCAAAAAAGAATATGATGATGACATCCATGAATTGAAATCACGATTCTTTGATGAGATTTGACTCAGTTAGTTACATTAATTTTTGTTAACTTATATTGATGATATTCTACTAGTACACGTATATATCCGTTCTTGATATCAGGAATATCAACCGGTTCGCTAAGATCAAGTTCCAATTTGTTGATAGTTTTTAATTTTTCTTCAGTAGAAACAATGATGAGTTTTATACTCTTAAGTGAGTTTATGACCCGAGCACTTAGTTGCTGATTACCCCTACCTAAAACAAAGCCTTGACCGCCAATAGGAGTGAGAACAATTCGAACTTCTTTATCCTTTACAAGTTTGAATAAGGTTTCTTCATTGACGTCTTTATCAATGATTAATCCATCTTCAAGGACATCTACTCCAAGAAGAGTCTTCTCTATCCCAAACGACTTGAAAATATGGAAAACAGTCCCTCCGGTGCCTAAGATAACTGTCCCTTTTAAGATATCAAAGACCTCTTTTAATTCCTCACCTATTGATTCATAGGTTTCAACAGATGTAAATGAAGATGAAATCTTACCTCCTTGAATTAAGCCAGTTTTTTGTGGGACGATTAAATAACCAAATAATTTGGATTGTACACTATTTTCTCTAAACATTTCTTCGTTAACATCCATAACGTTTTCAGGTGCAAAAATTACATCACCAAAATACATCTCCTCAAGAATCTCTCCTAAATCCTGAGGATGGTTGAGAAAGCAACCACTAAACATTTTAACTCCAGAAGGAATGCCAAGTACTGGGATTTGGTCTTCTATTACAGAGGCGACATCACGAGCTGTACCATCTCCACCAACAAAAAGTATCAAATCTACTTTCTCATCAAGAAAAACTTGACAAGCTTTTTTTGTATCTTCTGCTGTGGTTCTTTCCTGAGTCGGTTGATAGATTTTCTCTTTTTCAAACGAAGAGAGATTAATAATTTCCTCGCCCATAGGATCACCACAACAATAAATCAATAAAGGAATAGAATCAGGGATTGATTCTAAAGCTTTTTGCACTCTTCCAAAAGAATAGTGCTCTCCGCTTTCAAAGAAGTTCCAAGCTTCAGCTATAGCATCAGTTCCCTTCCAAGCTTTCTTTCCGCCTAAACCAGCAATAGGATTTACAATGAAACCTAATTTAAGAGTCACAACTCATAGGTAGAAATAGGCTAATTTAAGATTTCTATGTAACCTAACTGAAGTTAATTCTGCGGAGTTAACAACTCTGGTTATTTAGAAGTTTGGTTTACATCAGAAGATTCTTTTTTACTTGGAGCTTCAGATTTTTCCTTTTTGACAGGAAAATAGAGATCAACTAATTTGGTAAAACTAATTTTCTTATTTATATGTGCTTCAACGCTTCTTTTATGGATTACAAAAGTTAGATAGAAGACTGCAATAATGATAACATATCCAAAGAGAGAAAAATAAGGATTTAAAGCTATTCGAGCTTGGTTTGCAGCAGTGAAGAACATGGGGTAAGCGAATAAAGAGACTATCCAGGTTATCCCCCACATACTAAAATTAAGAAGGATGTCTCTAAGGGTCCAAGAACCTATAAGAATAGTAAACCAGATAGTTTCGAGATATGCAATAAATATATAAGCACCAAGATAATATACAATCAGATCTCTTTTTCTTAAAGTTAGGGCATAAGGATTTTTATCGAATTTAAAAGGTTTTAGAACCAAAATATAGAAATTATGCTTGTGTTCTTTCAAAAGCTGAATTGGAGAAATTAACAACAAGAACCATCCAAACAGAATAGACCAAACAATATCTTCTGTTGTAAAATAGCGATTCTCAACAACAAAGGATTTTTCGTGATCAAAAGGTAGAAATACGTATTTTGCAATTTTATAGGTCTGCATGGCATATGGAATACCAATAACTGAAAACACTAGGATTATAGTTGGGATTAACCACAAAACAGAATACCATGAACCAGCAAAGACTATCCACAAAATATTTCTTAGTATAATAGAAGTGGAATCACTGGCTCGATTTGAAGAATCAGACATATTATTACCTTTCTTGATGTATTATTGTAACTCAGTTACAATTTACAAGAACATAAGACTGTTTTAAATTTAACTAACTAGAAGAATTAATAGGAAAAGAAAAAAGGTATAAAAAACAAAATTATTCTGAGTGAGAATACATAAAAATGCAAAAAATAAAACCGTAAGAGGTAGAATTTTCGTTTT
>CAZJUB010000153.1:0-3985 GCA_964549075.1 uncultured archaeon
AATTGTCAAATTTATAACATTCACCATATTTAAAATAATATGGATTTAAATGACGATGATGACAACAAATGAAGTGATTTATGGTACTGCTTGGTGTGGAGATTGTATTAGGTCTAAGAAATTCTTAGATGAGAACAAAATACCTTACAAATGGATAGATATAGATTTTGATGAAGAAGCAAAGGAAAAAGCAGCTGAGTTAAATGGTGGGGAATCGAAGGTACCCACAATAGTTTTTTCTGATGGAACTATATTGATAGAACCATCAAACGAAGAGTTAGGAAAAAAACTGGGTATCTAGAATAACACTCATCTTCTCCTTTTAACTATTTCAGCAATTGAACAGATGAATACTAATATGCTAAACAATGGTAAGAACATGCTTTCTGTAGTCCCTGTTATATATCTCAGAGGATATTGATCAACAGCATCAGCTGAGCCATCTATATTATAAGGGCCATTATTTTCATAATCATCCCATGAGTTCCCTTTTTGATTTACATCATCATACCACTGATTGTTACTTCCCCCATCATATCCTTGACTATTGGTATCTCCAGTAATTACTCCATCAATTTCGTATATAGGTAGATTAGAATTGTTTACAAATATATTGTTGTAAATAATATTATACGTGCTTGTGCTTCCAACAATTGCCAGTCCGTGTTGATTGCTATTGCGAATGTCATTATTAATAATGGTGTTAAAACTAGAATGACGTATATTGATTCCTTGATAATAACTCAATAGAACAGAATTTCCCTTGATTATTTCATTGTTTGCTTCATTAACATGGATACCTTGCATGAAACCGGAAATGGTGTTATTCTCGATTAAAGTTTCATCAGTACCAATAGCTATTCCACCACCACTTATGGTGTCACATGTAACTGTGTTGTTGATTATCTTTGCTGTTCCAGGTAATACAGTAGGTTGAATGTATATCCCTATATATTGTGTAGTAATTTCGCAATTTTGAATTATAAAATAAACATCTGTATTACTTATTACGATAGCTGAACCCAATTGTCCCGTTGAGACCACTCTTAAGTTTTCAATCAAGAAAGGATTGGACTCAGATCCGTTTCCCGAAAAACCTAGAACTTCAAAAGCATCATTTGAATTGATGAATATAGGTGAAGAATCTGTTAAACTCCTGGTAGAAAATACTGGTTGTTGAATTTTTGCTTGAAGGATGTGATTTGTATATATTATAAAACTCAACATTACTACTATACTAATACTGATTCTACTCCTTCTTGAAAATAACATGCTCTTGTAAAATTACAGACCTTTATTAAGTTTGACCAGTAATTGAAATTTCAGTCTTCTGAATCAAATCCTTTTTTGCTGGTTTTTGTAACTGCTTCCACAAAAGTTAATATTAAGAAATTTGAAGAGGATGCTTAAAAATAAGCAGATTATGCTTTGTGTTTAACCTATTAATGGTTTCAAATCTGATCAAATTGGTTGCTTTATCAAGTTTATTCCTTTAGAACTTTAATCTTCTTTTCTTACTCTCAGTATATGATTACAGCAAAGGCAATTTTTGCCAAATGGTGAAACCTTTTAAAGATGTATGTTCCTTTTCTACATGAGGGATGTAATATGACAGACATGACCAGCGCTAAAAAACGAGTTATTCGTTCCAGAGCAAGACGTTTTGCTATGGACTTAAATGACGCTCCGCTTGATTCAGGCTTGGGTTTATATCAATCCACTATTGATGATTTATATGAGGGGAAATCTAGAATTCGAATTTGTTTAAAGTGTGGTGCTATAGAATCTTCTAATAACCTCAACGCAAGTAACCATTCTTGTGCTTTGGATTTTAGAAGTTTTCAAGTAGTTGTATCTACAAATTGGAATAATTTAGAAGCTTTCTTTCTCACAGAAAAGTATGTGAAGGCACTACAATCAATAGGTGTAGAACTTGATCAAAGAGAAATAGTTACAGTACCTGTTGAGAATAAAGAAGAGATTAAAATATCTGCTTCGCAAAAAGAAAAAGCAGATACTTCGGTATCTCAAAAGTGATTTTTTGTGTTTTTTTAATTGTTTTTTGTTGCTTTTTCCTCTTATTTTTTGCTATAAAATTGGTTTTGATTCCGACATCATTCCGACATCATAGGCAATATTTGCCACTTCTTTTATCCACTCAAATTTTGACTATATTTGCCATATACTGCATTTAAAGCCAACACTGTTCTATTCTTCACCCAAAAAACATGTATGTAGAAATCCTACATGTTTTGGCTCCTAAAAATGCCTTTATAAAGGATGTCGGAGATAGACCTACATGAAAAAAACTTAAACGGTGAAAAAAATGAATGAACAGGAACTTTCCAGATTGTTGGACCAAGAGATCAGGGCACTCCAAAAGGAGTTAAACGAGTTGAAAAGAACTCGCCGAGCCCTCAGAGCAAAAGCACGCTCTGAAAGTTTGCTAACCCAGCGAATTCCTCTTTCAGGATAAGCTGGGTTTTCAATCCCCTTCAAAAAAAAAGAACGGAGGTGAAAAGTGTGATAAAGCCAAAATTCTTCAGATTCATCAAAGTCAAACCAGCGATTGTATATCTTTGGAGAATGTTAAGATATGCATTACCGTTGTTAGCAGCAGGTATCCTCATTGGACTAGCTCCACAATTAGCTCGCGTCATGATATAAATGGTGAAAAGTGAATTCTCACTTTTCCACTTATTTATTCTTTTATGATTGTTATCCAAAAAAATTACGCTGTTTGTATCTTGCTGAACAGACATATATGAAGAGCTCACCAACTGCTGAGGATCAGGAAACGACAAACTCTAACTAAACCAGAGCTTGTGTGCTGCCATCCGCGTTTCCTGATCCCTCTCTTCATCTTAAAGCGATCCCCGTAAAGGCTTACACTTACTCCAAATTGAGGTGTAAAAAATGATTGGTAATGAAAGAAAATTTGTGAGAAAATTCAAAATTGATAGAACCCTCTCAATTACTTGGAAATTAATAGTATATTTAGTTTCTTTGTCTATCATTGTTGCTGCAGGAATTCTGTCTCTTTCGATATCTCATTAATAACGTTGATAATTAGTCCTTCATCTTTTTTTTTTCGAAAAAAATAGAAAAAATCTTCACTCTTCATATCTTTGAGAAATATTCCGATGTATAGGTGATTCGTTTTTTGATCAAATTTCTGCAAATCCTGAACCTAATTTTATGATAATTAATATAAATGATATTTTCTCCCAACTTCACTTTATTGGATACAAATAGTAATATATTTAATATGTTATAAGCTATATGTACATAAGGTAGTGAGTTTTATGCCAAAAATATCAAAACCAGAACAGCAATTTATTCGTTCTTTAGCCAAAAAATATGCAATGAAACTTGTGGCATCTCCTTTTAATGAAGGTTTACTCATTTATTCTGATACCTATGAATCATTATATATCCGATCAGCAAGATGGAAGTACTGTTTAAAATGTGGAGAAATTGAATCTACTGAAGATATGCTTGATGAACAAGAACTAAAGAAAATGAGTTCCTCTGAACGTAAAAAAGCTGAAGATAGGGTTCACAAATGTACAATGGGAGTAAATCACTTTCCTGTGTTAATTACAACATCTTGGTTTAAGTTAAAAGACTTCTTTATGACTGATAAATATGTCAAATCTCTTGAGAAAGCAGGGATTAAAGATATACCATATCAAAAACCAATTACAGAACATGTAACAACTAAGGTTAAACCAGATAGAATCCCTGAAAAAATTAAACAAGACGGGACTTCTTAACTTAATTTTTTCAATTTTTTATTCTCTTTTAATATTTTTATTACAAATAAGTTCTAACATAAGTAAAATTCATTAAAGTAGTTTTTAACAATAAATCTATTATATCTTTTTATTCGCTGAAACAAAGCATTTTAAAAGAATACAGAGAAACTGACTCAAAATTGAGAAAGATTAGATAATAAAAACACTATTCTATTCAACAATTTAAC
>CAZJUB010000154.1:0-3984 GCA_964549075.1 uncultured archaeon
GCTGCTTTAGCAAAATCTCTTGAATGTCCGTTGATTTCTTTTTCACTTATTCCTATATATGGATGTATGGTTGGGACAACATGACTTACATTTCCAATATCACTCGATCCTAGACCTTTACCTACTGGAACAGGATGAATTGGTACATTTAGCGATTTTAAATTCTCTAGAAATGCTTTACCAAGGGTTATATTCACGTTTCGGGATTTATAGGTGTGACCAACTGTTTCAAATTTCAGTTTTGCTCCAGTAGCTAAAGCTGCTCCTTTTGCACAATTGTGGACTTTTTGAACAAGTTCTTGGCAGTAATTGTCATCTAATGCTCTAACGTAATATGTAGCTGCTGCATAATCTGGAACTATATTGGGTTTAACTCCTCCATCTGTAATAACTCCATGTATTCTTGCATCACTTGAAATATGTTGACGAAGAGCACTTATAGCGTTGTATGCTTGAATGACACCATCTAACGCATTTACTCCTTTTTCAGGTTCAGATGATGCATGAGCTGTTTTTCCAAAGAATTCCATTTTAACTGTTGTAACTGCTAGTCCTCCTCTACCGGCCATATTCTTAGTTGCTGAAGGATGAAACATCATGGCAGCATCAATACCTTTGAAAAGACCAGCTTCGACCATGAAAACTTTTCCTCCTCCACCTTCTTCAGCTGGAGTCCCCATGAAAATTAATTTTCCTGGAATCTTATCTTTGAATTTTCCTAATGCTAAACTAGCACCTAAAGCAGCTGTAGCAATTAAGTTGTGTCCACAACCATGACCTATTTCAGGTAAAGCGTCATATTCTGCAAGGATAGCTACTGTATGTCCTTCAGATTTATTTGGATGCTTAGCTAAAATTGCAGTTTCTAGTCCCGCTACTCCAAGTTTAACTTCAAAATTGGCTTCCTTAAGCTTTTCAGAGAGAAGTTTCGATGCTTTAAATTCCTCAAAATTCAGTTCTGGATTTTCATGAATTTCTTTACTAACATCGAACAATAGCTCTTTTATTTCGTCTATATAGTTGCACACTTGTTCTTTTAACATACTAATCTGGAAACAAATTGTTATTGAAAAATAAAAATCTTGTTGAGGAATTTACATCTGTTTCTTAATCCATTCTAATGGTTGCTCAAATACTTCTTTTCTGTTAGCTATCCATTTATTCTCATCTGTGTCAAAATTCTTGTTATAGAAATAGTAAAGCATACTTCTATTGTGATCAAAGCGATAGAAATTCAATCTAGCACAGATTTTCCATAATACCTCACCGAAAAGAGAAGTGTATGTTGGAGGGATATTTAGTCGCCATAAAAATCCATCCTCTAATAACTCAAATCCTGTGTCAAAAGGTACGGGATGCTTTCTGATTAAATTATAGAGCTTAATTTTTCGGTCTTCTGAGCATTTACCTCTAAAGAGAACTAAATCTACTGCTTGTATTTTAGCTCTTGAATAGAGTAATCTATACTTAACTACATTATCATTAAGAAAACTTAATCTCCTAGTAATTTGAACAGGTGATACTTCAAACTTCTTAGCAAAATTCACTTGCTTATGATAGTATTTTGAACCTTTGGTTATCTCAGCTAGAAGTTTAATATCTAAAGGTTTAATTCTACCTTGGACATTGCTTATTTTTGGGTGTTCTTTTGGGAGATTCTCCGAGCTCTTTTCATAATGTTCAGACCACTTAAATATGTCCCAAGTCCACTTGGTATTTTCATTGTCGAAAAATTTGAACTCAGGACTAGTTCCAATCTTTATGTTTATCGAAGGGATTTTCTCATATTTCTCTATCAAATTAAGTTCTTCTAATTTCAGCATTAGATCATCTAAATATTTGATAGAATCTGCTGGTAAATCAAATTGAATGAACAATCCTTGTGTTGTGCCCAATATCCTGTTTCTGAATGTTGTGAAAAAATGTTGATCTCCAAGTTTTTCTAGTAATTCTACCCTTTTTAGGTCTGGAACTGTAAGAATGTAAGTATTAGTTTGAAGACCTATACTTTCAGGAATATACTTTGCTCTTACTCCAGAAATATATCCTTCCTTGAGAAGAAAATCGTAATGAGCTTTAGCGGTTTTATCAGTGATTGCAGTTTCTTCAGAGATTTCGCTTAAAGTCTTTGCTAACTGTGAAAAATTAGCAGTAGGATTTTTCTGAAGTTCTTGAAATAACTTGAAATATGGAATCATCTGATAACCTTCAATTCTTCTAACCTATTGTTATTCCTATATATGGGTCTCCTTCGCTTCCTCCACTAGGAGGATCAAAAATTATTACATCTGTTTCGGCAATCCATCTGTTGTTCGATATGATTGTTGCTAGAATTGTATAATCTCCTGCAACTGTTGCAGAATTGTAAAACACTACATTAAGTATTAGGTGTTCAGAGTGAGTCATTACCTTAACAAGATAAGTTGTTTCTATTTCTATTGGATTTACTAGTGTTAATTTTAGGTAATAATTTTCTGAAGCTGATTGAGTTTGAGTCCAGATTTCTATTGTTGAATAAATGTCATCCTCAATATAGTAAGCGTTTAAAATTGTTACAGTAAATGCTTCTTCTGTTGTTGTTCTTGTTGGAGCTGCATTTGATAGTTGCGGGAAAATGAATAATGCTACAAATATAATAAAAACTGAATAAAGAATTGTTTTTTTCTTCATCAAAAACAATTCATTTATTAGAAATATAAATATATCGCATTAAATTCCCATTAAAATCCGAAAAATTACAAAAAAGAAAGAAAGAGTGAAACTCTTTCATTTAGAGGTAAAAGTTTGTTCCTAAGTTTCCATCGAATTCCATAGGTGTATCATCGCCACCATATGGGTAGTTAGCTAATGCATAGTCAAAAGTGTCCTCTAAGGATGCAGTTCCACCGAAGTGTCCAATTAAGGAGTATTCTAGGAAGTAGTATGTCCAAGCACCGTTAAGGTAGGCAGGAACATCATATCCATAACCATCTGCAGTGCAAGTAGTTGCCATGTATATGTTGTTAGCATTTGCATTTAGCATTACTTCATTCATTCCACCACTATTACAGTGATCAAGAAAGATGAAAACATTACTAACAGCTGGAGCCATCATTGTTTGAAATTCAGAATCATAAATTAGACCATCTTCACCATTCTCTCCAGCGGAGGTATCCCACATACAGAGAACTTGAACATAGACTCTATCTTTTCTTCTTCTACCACCAATGTTAACTTCAGCACCATGACCAGAGCTAGCCCAGATTACAATATCGTTTGAGTCTGCTTGAGCAATAATTGATGCCCATGCATTTTTGACATTATACTCCGAAGCAACACCGTCATATTGTGGAAAATTATTTGGTTGTCCATCACCCAACAGAGTAATTTGGTATCCTAATGGTTCTAGATAGTTGTACCAATCTGTTGCGTCTTCATCACAATAGCTTAAGTCATTTATTGTTTTATAATCACTAACTCCAATGATTAATGCATACTTGTCAACAGGATCTATTTCAGCTGCTACCATAAAGGATGAACTGAAAATAATTGCAAATGCAATAAATCCCAGAATGATTGTTTTCTTTTTCATAAATTTCACTCGGGTATCGAACCCAAAACTAAAATCTTTCATTAACTAAATAAACTTATCGCAAAAAATCGGAATTAAACCGACATAAATTACGAATAATTACTTTAAGTGTTGTTATGTGTAGTCCATTTCTTTATCTAGAAGTACTTGATCAAGTAAGGCAACAAGCTGATTTCTAGAGTAGGAATATTCATGTTTTTCATTCATCTGTTTCATTTCGAATAAACTTCTTTTTATAACCCATCTTGCTTCATCTTGATTACCTACAACCATATATCGTGGTTTTGGCTCTTCAGCATAAAGTGCATCATAAATAGCTTCTGCTACAGCATCTGGTACTGGGTCATCATCTAATTCAGAAAAATTATATTTAAATTCAATCAATTGCATTTCTCGTTGTTCATCAGTCATGA
>CAZJUB010000155.1:0-3980 GCA_964549075.1 uncultured archaeon
AAGATGCAATAAAACCAAATCTAGTGCAGAATTTTGAAGGAGTACCAGGATTTATACACGCAGGACCTTTCGCTAACGTGGCGCACGGTAACTCTAGCGTTATTGGTACTAAACTTGCTCTCAAACTTGCTGATTATGCTCTCACTGAAGGTGGTTTTGCAGCTGATTTAGGTTTTGAGAAGTTTGTAGACATTGTTGCCCGTCAATACCATACTTTCCCCTCTGCTGTTGTTCTTGTTATCACTGCTCGTGCTCTTAAGCTCCATGGTGGTGTCAAAGATCTTGACCAAGCCAAAGATAAGAACCTTGATGCTCTTGAAAAAGGCTTTTCCAACGTTTCTAAACATCTTGATAATATGCTTAACGTTTTTAATATTCCTCCTGTTGTCGCTATCAATCGTTTCCCCTTTGATAACGATGAAGAGATTAAGTGGATTCAAGATAAATGTGCAGAGATTGGTGTCACTGCTGCTGTTAGTGAAGTTTTCATGAAAGGTGGTGAAGGTGGTGTCGCACTTGCTGAAGCTGTTCTTGCAGCAATTGACAAAGGTGCTGGTGATGTTAAGTTTGTCTATGACTTCTCTGATCCTATTAAGACCAAGATTGAGAAAATCGCTAAACATGTTTATGGTGCTAAGGATGTTGAGTATAGTTCTCAAGCTATTCAAGACATTAAGGCTATCGAAGCTCAAGGTCATTCTGATTTTCCACTTTGTATGGCTAAAACTCAGCTGAGTATAACTGATAAGGTTGGTTTGATGGGTGCTCCTACTGACTGGACTCTTAATGTTGACGAAGTCCGCTTATACACTGGTGCTAGATTTATTGTCCCCGTTTGTGGTAGTATGTTCCTGATGCCTGGTTTACCTCCCATTCCTGCAGCAGAGAAAATGGACTTCACTGATGAAGGACACATTTTAGGATTAAACTGACGATCCTAAATTTTCTTTTTTATTTTCTAATACTAAAAAATGAATTCATATAAGTTAATCTTCAGTAAGAAATCAAGAAAATACACTAAAAGAAATAAATTAGAAACTTAAAGTAGAATATTTTTACTAAACTACTCCAAGTATGCCACAGAAAACTTAAATGTACAGAACGAGATATTATATTAAAACAAAGATTAAGGAAAATTTGATGAAAAACGGAAATGAAGCATTTATACTACGAAACTGCGTAGGTTGTGGAGAATTTAACCATTTAGAAAGTGAACTATGTAATAAGTGTGGTCTCATTCTTGCTTCAGAAGATGCTTTTTGTTCAATTTGTAAAGAACCAGTAAGACAAGATGATAGTCGATGTTATTCTTGTGGAACAGAACTTAATATCAAACCAGAAATGGAAATAAAAGATGAAGTATCAAACATAGATAGAGGGGAGAAAGAGAAATTCAAAGCATTAGTAAGAAACAAAGCATTCAGAGTTAATATCGAGTATTTTATGGATAATATAAGCCTGAGTCTAAAGCTATACTCTACAGCTAAAATACTCTTCTCAAAAGAATGTCCAAAAGAAGTTCTAGCATTCTATAATATTAAAGATGGAAATTTAGAGGAAAAACTAGAACAATTGGCAAAGAACTTCTTTACTTCTCTAAGAAATATATTTATAGGAGAGAGGTTTGCACGGATATCCTTAAGTTCAGTCGCTTTCTTCTTGAACAATTTACCATTTCAAGAAGTGGCAAAATACAGAGGACTTCTGTTACTATTAAAAACAGAAAGCAAATACAATGAAAGTATGTTTGATCTTTCTGAAGATATTGAAACAACAACCTATCTGTATAAGAAAATAATTGTAAGTTCAGTTTTACAAGAGATAATTTTCAAAGAACAAGAAAACTATGCATCAATGCTCTTTCAGAGAGCTGTAAAATTATTCGAATTAGCAGAAGAGATTAATAATAGAGGGAGATTGAGCGATTTTGAAAGGTTTAAGGTAATAAACGATGAGATAGTTGAAATAAAAAGAGAGATAACAATACTTCCAGAGACTGTACATCTGTATGAAAATAGTTTTGAAAGACTAGCATATGCAGCAACAGAATATTTCGAGAGAGAACAAGAAATCAAAGCAATAAAGACTTTAGAATTACTGCAAAAAGAAATAACAAGATATGTAAACCTACTGCCATCAGAATCTATAGTTAAAATACTAGACACTTTATTAACATATTTCGGAGATTTAGCCAAATCTAGGTTAAAATTTGAAAAAGAAAAAGGAAAATTGTCGGAAGAAACAAAAATTACAATAGAGGTAGTAATAAAAATTTTCACTCAAATAAAAATTACGGATGATGAGTATTTTGAAATGAAGAAGAAATTACTACTTAGAGATTTAGAAGAGTTTATATAATGTTGAAAAAAAAGAAAGAAATGGAGACATTTTAGGGTTAATTTGATATCCTTAACTTCTCGTTTTTAGAAGTTCCAATTCTGGAAAATATACTCCATTATATCTTCTATACTTCCACTTTCTGGTTTATTCAATATTAGTCTGCAAAATTCATTGATTATTTTGTCCACGTAATATTGGAATAGAGTATTATGGCTTGGGATTATATTCATCCCTCCTCTCATGTTTACTTCTTGATAAATATTTACTGAATTTGGTCCAGATTGTGCATATCTTGGTGCTGTTCCTAGATGTACATTTACCCATTCATCAGCATCATTCAAATACTGCCATCTTCCCATGTTGTGTCTAAATCTTCCTGCTGCATCTGCTACATCCACTCCTGCATGCCATGTAAATCTGTTTGCTGCAAATCCCTCTTGTATCCAGTCTGCAAACTCATCCCAAGATTTTCTATATTCATACCAAATAACAACGAAAGCTATAAGTTTCTCTTTAAAGTTTCCACTCCTTGCTGAAAAACTTATTCCATCATCAAGTTTATCTAAAATACTTGATGGAATCCCAATTTCTGCTAAGTGTTTTCTCCATGCTTCTACTACTTCTGCTGATTGACTCCATCTGACCCTTACAAGATCACCGCTTTTACTTATTCTCAATGGTCTTCTTAATAGGTTTTTATTCATATGCGCTCTTTCTGCAAAGAAATCATTCAAGTCATAAAGCATTCCTGCTACAGTATCATCAGCATGCCCTCCAGCCTGAGAACTAGCTACTCTTATTGGTTCTAGAGTTTCTTCATCAAAGAACACAAATGCTTTCTTGGTATTAGCATTATTAAACCAATGCCCATCTGGTACTGCTAAAGGTCTAGTTAAGTCTCTCATTAACTGCTGTCCAAATTCAGCAAATAATTCTGGTTCTTCATCCAACCTCTTCATAATGTCAAACATTTCTTCCATGTCTTCAACTTCCCACTCACCACTTTTTGCTACGTGTCCAAATAAAAATTTATGATATGCTTTCCAACTTTCATCCATATCATCTGTTCTCTGGAAAAGGTATTTGAACGCACTTCCTAAGGGATTATCCCAATGTTGGTGACCCTGGTAAGTAGCTACGCCAAAAGCTTCGAACATTCTTGCTAGATAATCTATTGTTTCATCTCCTTGATCACTTAATGTTTCTATACATGAATACACTTGTCCATTATCAAATGCATTTAATGATTCAAATAAGAAGTTTCCATTTTCATCACATGTTGTTATGAGTTTTAAATATATTTTCTGTTGCATTTCACTTATTAATCCTGCTATTTCAGAACCTGATAAGTCATCTATGTACTCTAGACTTAATCCTGCTTCATCAAGAGCAGATTGTATTAAATTGTTCAATTCATTATATGCTTTATATTGGCTCGATGTTGGATTCAAACCTTCGAGTATCTCATCAAATCCTTTTATCTGTAATTCTATTGAATCACCGTTCTTGATGAATTGAGGAGTGAATGCATCTGCTGGAATAGCTATGTCAACATATCCTCCCAATTCATCTACATAGGTTCGTATATTAATCTCTGTTACTAACTCATCAACACATTTCCACAAGCCAGTTGATGGATC
>CAZJUB010000156.1:0-3870 GCA_964549075.1 uncultured archaeon
ACATATATCAATATACATACATTTCATCTCTGATTTCAGTTATTCTTTAATCTCCAAATTTCTCTTTAATTTCCAGAAGTTCTGTTTTGATAAGTTGCATCCTTTTTTCTTTATGAGCGAGTAAATCTCTGTACTCTTCAGCTTTCATTTCAAGTTCTTTTTTCTCATTAATTACTGCTTCTACTTCCATTCGAGCTAACCGAGCTAATTGCATAGCCAAAATCGCTTTTGCTTGAGCTTCATTTAGTTTAAAACGCTTCATTAATCTCTCTTGTGCATCTTGTCTACTCTCAGATTTCTTAATCAGAGCTATTACTTCATCTATATTTTGAAGAGCAATGTATAAACCTTCAAGAATATTTAATCGCATGAGTGCTTTGTTTAGATTATGTTGAATGGTTTTCCTAATTACATGTTCTCTATGTTCTAGAAAAATTGTTAATGACCGCTTAAGATTGAGAAGAAGAGGTCTTACTCTTGCGTACGCCATATTCTTTGCATGTAAATACTTTCTGTAATTGTGAGAACTTATACAATTGACTAACTATGACACCAATACCTTTATCATGCGAAAAATCTTCATGAACATCAATTTCGATTCATATCTATTCTTTGGATAAATCTCGAACATCAACCATACCTCGTATTTTCTTTGAAGACATTAGTTCGTGTAATTCTTCAATCAATGTACTTTTATTAGTGAGATATGGTATCTCGTTTACTATTATAGTAGCTTCTCCTTTCTCGTTTGTGGGATCTTTAATCTCTATCTTAGCCCTAATTATAATAGGTCCTTTTCCTGTACTTAAATACCCCTTCATGGCTGCCCCATTTACAATTATTCCTCCTGTTGGAAAATCTGGCCCCTTAACAATGTTAGAAAGGTCATCAACAGTTGCCTCAGGATTATCAATTAATTTGACAGTAGCATCAATAATTTCTGATAAATTATGTGGAGGGATATTAGAACTAAGTCCTACTGCAATACCTGACGTTCCATTTACTAGTAATTGAGGGAATTTTACTGGTAAAACAGTAGGTTCCATTTCTTCTCCATCAAAATTCTCTTGAAATTTAACAATCTCAGGAATAACATCTTGGAGTAATTCGGTTGAAATACGAGACAAACGAGCCTCAGTGTATCGCATAGCAGCAGGTGGGAAACCATCTATAGATCCAAAGTTTCCTTGCCCATCTACTAATGGATATCTTAGTGAAAACGGTTGAGCTAATCTTACAAGTGCTTCATAGACTCCTCCAGCATGTGGGTGATATTTCCCAGTACAATTGTGAGATATCATCCCATTTGCTAAGAATTCATGATCTTCTTTTACTTGAATATCATAGGTTTTATCTGCTATTGAATTTGTAATATGCTTTACAGGGAAGAAATACAAGTTATGTTCGAGAATGGTTTCAACAAGAGGGAGATACTCTGAACCTATTCTTTTCATCTTTTCAAGAATGTTTAGTTCCTTTATTGAAGTTTTGTAAATCTTGAATTGATCCTTTAGATCCCTTGAATAACGTATCTTTGTTCCATCAGGATATTTTATACCTACACGTATTTTTTCTCCATTTTCTCCCTCATACCACCCTCCTCCTTTGTGTTTCTCTGAAAATTCTTCGAAGATATATTTTCCTATAAAAGGGATTTCTTCACTTTTTGATACAATTATTCTAGTAGATTTTAATAACCTTTGATTTTTAGATATATTATATAATTTTAATTCGGATGAAAGAGTATTTGCATCTTTTCCACTTATTTCGAGAGCATAATAATCGTAATTTGATTTTTTTACAGTTTTGTATTGTCTTTTCTTATCTCGTTGCAAATATAATTTTGAGTTAATTCCTGAACTAAATAAGAGTGTTTGCAAATCTCTTAGAAATACCTCTGAAATTGAATACAAAGATATTACATTGCGGTTTTTATGTACATGACCATCTCCATCTATCAAACCACTAATAAACGAGAATATTACGTTTTTAGGAGAATTGTAAATATCTGTTGGTATTACGATATTGTAAGAATATTTATCTGCAATTCCAAATGAGTCGATCATCTTTTTGTTTATTTCATGACTATTTATTCTAAGATAATAAACATCTCTTTGTGAGATATTCTCTGATTTACCAAATTTCTCTCTAATTATCCTTTGTATATTCTTAATAACTTCCTGCGAATCTGATGAGAATGCTACACGATTGTACCCTCTTTTATCACGATCTATCCACCCATCTGTAAGAAAAGCACCTAAAAGATATCCAATATCTTCATCAAGTGTAATATAACCACTTTTTTTGTACTTAGTTTGGAAAAGAGCTTCAGGTCTACAAACAATATATTCTCCATTTTTTATGTTTTTCACTTCTTTCCATACAAACTGTAGATCTTCAGTGAATACTTTGAACATTTGTCCTCCTGTACAAATATTTCTCATACCGTTCTCTAGTTCGATAGTATAAAGCTGTTTTTCTGGTAATTCATATAAATGTGTAACTTTTTTTAAACCAGTTTGTGTATAAACTCGCTCTCCAATTTGAATCTCTTCAATAGCCTTTAAACCATCAGAAGTATTCACTAGTGTTCCTTCAACAAAGCATTCTCCTACGATTCTCGCACATTTTTTATGAGGTGTATTATAACTTAACCTCATTTGATGCATTGCCCAAAGAATTCTTCTATGCACTGGCTTTAATCCGTCTCTTGCATCGGGTATTGCTCTTTCACTAATTACATAATGGGCATAGTCAATATATGCTTCTTCTAATGTCTTTGATAAAGCTGATTTATGGATTATTTCTTGTGTATTATCACTTGTCATCTTTCTCAATCCTACAATTCAAGTTCATCTGGAATCTCATCTCCAGAAATTTCTAAGTCAAAAAGTTCATCTTCAGTATCATCATCATATTCTTCTCCGTTTTCTAAAGTCGAAACCCCATATTCTTTTTGATATTCTGCAGTATCAATTTTAAAAACATCTTCCATTATGAAACGCTTTCTGAAGCTCACATCACTTCCCATTAATTGTTCAAAACGTTGATCTGCAAAAGCAGCATCTTCAATTCTTAACTGAATTAAGTATCTGCTATTGGGACGCATCGAGGTTACTTCCAATTGATCTGCATTCATTTCTCCTAGACCTTTGTATCGTTGAATCTTGATATTTGATACCTCTATTTTATCCTTAATTAATGATTCAACAATTTTTTCTTTCTCAGATTCAGTATAACAATATTCATGATCTTCATTTTTTAGAGCTTTAGATTTTCCTCTTGTAAGATAAATTCTAAACAAAGGTGGTTTAGCAACATAAATCATTCCCACTTCAATTAATTCTCTCATATAACGATAGAAGAATGTTAGAAGCAACGTCATAATATGGGCACCATCTACATCTGCATCAGTGAGAATTATGACTTTACCATACCTACTCTTTTCTAGCTCGAAATCATCACCTATACCAGTACCAATAGCCATAATCATACTCTGAATCTCTCTATTGCTCAGAGCTTTTACTAATCTTGACTTGAAGACATTCAACACTTTTCCTCTAAGAAACAGTATTTCTTGGAATTGAGTGTCTCTTGCTTTTACTGCAGTCCCACCTGCTGAGAGTCCTTCTACTAAGAATAGCTCTCTTTTAGTTGGATCCTTTTCTCTGCTTTCCACTAAACGTCCTGGAAGACCGATTTTCCTATCTGACATTCTTACAAGTTCTCTAGCTTTTCTAGCTGCGACTCTAGCTCTTCTAGCTTCAAGCGATTTGTCTAAAATATTCTTAGCAATTTTATTGTTAATACTCAAATATTCTTTGAATTTATCAGACATTACTTTCTGAACTATACCTTCGACCTCTCCAT
>CAZJUB010000157.1:0-3788 GCA_964549075.1 uncultured archaeon
GAACTACTACTCGATAATAAATGCTCTGTCCTTCCCAATAAGGATATCTACCATTTACTGTGGGAGAATAGATAATTACGTAACCACTCTCCGCTGCTTGTACAAACTGGCTAATTGTTGCAGATGATGAAAAGATGACTGATACAGTTAAAATTAATAATAAATATTTTTTCGATTTTTCTAATATTAAGATTTTTTTCAATTAAACAACTTCCCTTGAAATATATCAAATCAAAGTTTACTTGTTAAAATATATAAGAGTTTGCCACAACTTCAATTATGATTTTAGATTGTAAATAATAAAGAAAAAGGAAAAAGGTTAGAGGAAAGTTGGTTCGTCTTCAAATTCTCTTTTAGGTGGTTCCATCTTAGCTGTCTCTTCAGAGGAAAGAATCTCTATAAGCTCAGAGTTAGATATAGTCATTCCCATTTTTTCAGCAAATTGAACTGTTTCATAAGGATCTTTGTAAGATCTATGAACACAAGTGAAAGGATAGAGATCCTAACTTATTTTCCTTCAAATGCTTATCTTTAATAATCTGTATGCTTTTCTCTTCTTGTGGTTAAACTATGTCTGATAACAGATATTATTACAAAAAGAATTACACTGGCAACTTATCTGCCTTTGGTACTGCTATAGTTTTCACTATAATTGGAATTTTGGCTTTGGTTTTTCGTGCTTATAACATCGGTTTTATTGAGTTAAGAACTTGGGGTTATTGGTTCTTCATTCCTGCATTCTTCATTTTCATTGGCGGTTTTAGTTCCATCTATTGGGATAATAGAATGAGAGACACTGTCTACAGCGCTACAGTAAACCGTACTGGAAGAGTCAAACTTGAAAATTTTGCACAGGAAGTAAGCATCAAACCTAACAATATCCTTCGTATCCTCCTTGATCTCCGAACAAAAAGAGGCATTCAGTACAGTTATGATGGTGCGACAGGAGAAATAATCTTTGGAGAAGAAACCAAATATGATCAATCACCAGAATTTGAAGCTCCTCTACCCAAGAAACAAGCTGAAGTCATTTTCCCCGCTGGAAACGTGAACTACTGTCCTTATTGTGGTCACAAACCTACTGCAGGTTCAAAATTTTGTGAAAGCTGCGGTTCAAAATTGGAGTAATCTTACTCCCTATTTCTTATTTTTTAAATGTTAAGTGGATTACATCTTTATCTTTCAATTCATAAGCTAATCCTACTCTTTTCCTTCTTCCATTAGGTCCTCCTTCCAATACCACAGCATCTTTGAACACGTCTAACTTACTTTTATTTATCTTATTTACTACATCTTTTACAATTAGATTTTCTTTGTAAAACACTATGGGTTCGTCTTCTATCTCATTGAAAGAATTCATTGTGAACACTCGTGTTGGGTTAACAATCTCAAACATTGTTTTCTTTATTCCTTCAATATCATTGAAAACAACGTTCCGTAATTCGTTATGTGCTATGAATCCTAACTCTTCGTTCTTTACTAAAATCGCAGGAATTGATCTCGGACTTATTTGAGCAAATCCATCCCCTACTCTTTTTGGTATTAATTCTATATTCTGTTCTTCTAATTCCCTCAACACCATTAAAAAATCCTCAAAAGATCTTCCTACTAATATCAAACAATCTGTTGAAAAAACCATTCCTAGAGTAGTTTTATCATATATCCAACCACCTTCACTAATTGCTGGTACTTCGACTACTTGGAATTTTATCCCTTCATATACCATTGCACCGTATTGAGGTTCAGTTGTTGTGTACTCATATTCTCCAATAGGTATATTGGTTCCACAAAGGTTGTTTATCAGAGTACTTTTTCCACTATTTGTTACACCTATTACAAGAAACTGAGGAGTTTCTTTCTTTGTTTTGGAACTTCGTCTAGATGCCTTCTTAGCTTGTTCCATTACTTCAATTTCAGATAATTCTTGTCTTAGTTTGTCTTTTATTCTCTTGTAATCTCCCACATCCCATGGAATTTCTTTCAACAGGCGCTTGATTTCTCTTGCTCTTTCCTCCCCATATTTTCCTTTTAGAGCATCCTTGATTTCTTCCATTATTACAGCATAAGGTTTAGGCATTGGCTAACATGTTTTTTATCGCTAAAATAAATTTCGTTTCAGTAAAACTTTATGCAAACACTTTAAAATTACTCATAATTTATGCAAAATATGAGTTCAGAAAAAGCTAAAGTCTATTTCGGATCAGTACAACATGGAAAAAGCGTTGCTTTTGCTTCTTTAGCTGCAAAAGTGGATAAAATTACAGAATTATTATTGGATGAAACTCCTATAGAGAAGAAAGACAAGGTAGCAGTTAAAATGCACCTTGGTTTTAATGATGGTTATCAAACTATACCAGTTTTCTTTGTGCGTAGAATTGTGAAAGCGATTAAAGATCGTGGAGGTTATCCCTTCGTTACGGATAATCCTACAGCTGTCTATAATGCAGTTGATAGAGGATACACCCAAGAGACTTGTGGATGTCCAATCATTCCTATTGCAGGAGTTAAAGATGGCTACACAACCACAGTTGAAGTTAATTATGAAGGGATAGACACCTTAGAATTAGCAGGAGCACTCAAAGATGCTGATGTTTTAGTAGATTTGTCTCACGCTAAAGGACATGGTTCATGTGGTTATGGTGGAGCAATAAAAAATCTTGCTCTGGGAGGATTTTCTGGTCCCACTCGTTGGAGAAAAATCCATGGAGCTTCATCAATTGATGAATATTGGGATAAAGCTAAAGGTAATCCTGAATTAGCCAAGAAGCTAGTAGAATCTTGTCCATATGGAGCTTTAAGTTATAATGAAGAGAAAGACGACTTAAGACGAAACTATCATGATTGCAGACAATGTATGACTTGTCTTCAAGTTGATGGAGGTTTAGGTGCAGTAAAATTACCTCGAGAAAGTTATTCAAAGTTCCAAGAAATGATGGCAATAACAACACAAAAGGTGCTAGAAACATTTAAACCAGAAAAAGTGATTTACATGAACTTCTTGATGTGGATCACAACTTACTGTGATTGTTTAGGTTTAGTTCAACCCTCTATTGTTAATGATATTGGTGTTGTTGGTAGTAAAGACATTGTTGCTGTTGAGACTGCTACACTTGATTTAATCAAGAAAGAAGGATTACTGGTACAGAACATTCCTCCATATTTCAAACATGTCAACCTCAACCCTGACGAAGATCTTCATCCTTTCACTCGTGTTCATGGTCCATACAAGGATCCTTATGAGACAGTTCAATTTGCAGAAAAGATGGGTATTGGTACTTCCAACTACGAATTGATAAAAATATTGTCTCCTGCTGAAACAGCTAAGATGGAACCACCAAAAAGAGAATTTGAAGGAGAACCAACCTTCTTCTAGCTTTTTTTATTATGATTTTTATATAAACTCTACGCTCGTATCCTCTTCCTCATGAAATTTCTCAATTCCTTTTTCTTTCATTTATAACTTAACATCACAAAATCATCTATATTAACACATAAAACTCTCTTCATCAAGTCATAGAAAATATTTTTATAATCTGTGAGGTAAACTTTGATTTGATATATTTCAAGGGAAGTTGTTTATTTGAAAAAATCTCAATATCAAAAAAAATCGAAGAAATGTTTATTATTAATTTTAACTGTATCAATTATCTTTTCATCATCTGCAACAATAAACCAGTTTGTACAAGCAGCGGATCCGGATAGTGGATACGTAATTATTTATTCGCCAACAACCAATGGTAGATATCCTTATTGGGAAGGACAGAGCATTTATTATCGAGTAGTAGTTC
>CAZJUB010000158.1:0-3781 GCA_964549075.1 uncultured archaeon
TTCAATTTGATTACTGGTGGAAGAGTTTATCCAGCAGGTTATCTCTGTCCTGGGGGAGTTAGAAAAGACTTTCCTGAGAACGCTGAGAAGAAAATCTTGAAATTATTAGACAAAGTTGAATATATGCGTAAATTCGCTAATAAAGAAAATCTTGCATGGTTGGCTAGGTTCAAGGATATTGGAGTTATCACTAAAGAAGATGCTATTAAATATGGCGCAACTGGCCCAGTTTTACGAGGTAGTGGTGTAAGTGCAGATGTTCGAAGAGACGATCCATACGAGGTTTATGACCAATTAGAATTCGATATACCTGTTTATGATGAAGGTGATGCTTATCATAGATTCAGGGTTGGTATGGAAGAGATAGAAGAAAGTATGAAAATTATAAAACAAGCTGTAGAAAGATTACCTAAAGGAGAAGTGAAAACACCTAACCTTAAACCAATAGTTCAATTTCGAAAAGCTAAAGGTGAAACTTATGTTCGTAATGAACTTTCTCGTGGAGAAGGGACCTTTTATATGGTTGCAACAGGTGAAAAAACACCTTATAGAGTGAAAATACGTGGCCCCTCTTTCTCACATATGATACCAATCTTAGAACGATTGTTGACTGGAGTAGATTATGCAGATGTTCCTGCAATATATTGGAGTTTGTATCAGTGTCCAGCTGATGTAGATAGGTGAGGTGAAAAAATGAAAGTAGGACCAGTATTGGAAGTATTCAAGAACCTCTTTAAGAAACCGATGACAGTGATGTTTCCAAAAGAAGTGGTGGAAATACCAGATAGGAATAGAGGTGAGCATCATCTAGATATAGACAAATGTAGCTCTTGTGGTTCGTGTGCTAGAATATGCCCAAACAATGCAATAGAGATGGTGGAAGTTCCAAAAGAATTAGCAGAAAAATATCCAAAAACTTACCCTCAGGTAGATCTAGGAAAGTGTTGCTTCTGTGCTTTATGTGAAGATATCTGCCCAAAAGATGCAATTATTTTGACAACAAATGTTTTCTTAGCAACTTTTGATATAAATACCACAATTAAACCTCCCATAATAGCAGAATAAGAGTTGTTACTCTTATTTCTTTTTTCTTAGAACTTAACATGATTTCCTTCTGGTATCTGCAATAAAATAATAAAAGATGGTAAAAATGAGGATAACAATAGTATATGATAATACTTCTTTACAATCGAATCTAAAAGCTGATTGGGGATTTGCTTGTTTTATAGAATATTTGGACACAAGAATTCTTTTTGATACAGGAACCAAATCAAAGATTCTTCTAGATAATATGAAGGTGCTTAATCTTGATCCTGCTGAAGTAGATGTTGTTTTTATTTCTCATAAACATAGTGACCATATGGGAGGATTATTGACTATAATGGAGTTAAATCAAACTGCTCAAATCTTTCTCCCTGTTAAATTAGATGCTTCTTTAGATGATGGGAGATTACAAATAATTGAACAAGCTCAATATATCAGTGATGGTTTCATCAGTTCTGGTCTTTTAGAATGTAAAGAGAGAGTGGGATTACAAGAACAGTCTTTGTTTATAGTAACTTCAAAAGGTTTAGTGATAATAGCGGGATGTTCGCATTCAGGAGTAACACAGATTGTAGAAAAAAGCAAGGAATTTGGAAAACCATTCGCTTTAGTAGGTGGATTCCATGGCTTTGATGAGTTTGCAATCTTAGAAGATTTAGAAATGGTATGTCCTACTCATTGTACTAAACACATCCAGAAAATCAAAAAGCTCTATCCTAGTAAATATATTAGAGGGGGAGTCGGTGCAATAATTGAGCTTTAAGGCTTTATTCCCTACAACTTTAAATATGATGTCACGTATTTTTCCTTTGGTATAAATAGGTGACATATGTTGAAAAGAAATGCGTTTTTATTCATAGTGTTCCTCTTCTCATCTATAGTTATTACATATCCTCTTGCACAAGCTTTTAATTTTGGTTACGATGAAGAAGTTCTCTTAGGAACACCTTTTACTTCTGATTCTTTAAAAACTCAAAACTTTGATTCCTACCTCTCTCACGCAATATTTGATCAGATAGTCGGTGAGACAATTGAATGTATAGCTGTAGGTGATGCAGATAACGATGGTGATACAGATATTGTAGCTGGAACAAGTCCACTTGGATTAGTGATTCTGTACGAGAACGTTGGTAACTATGAGCAAACCTTGGAGTATGACTGTAAAATAATTGCTAATTATTCTAATTATCTAGGATTTTTTCCTATTCGTGTCAAAGATATTACAATAGGTGATTTAGAAGGTACAGGTAACAATAGTATCTTATTAGGTGTTACTTTTTTTGACGGCCAATATAAAGGACATGTTATTAGATTTGATAAATTAGGTTCAAACTGGCAACAAACAGAAATTCTCAATGGTGAATCTACTCCTATAATAAGTGGTGTTTATAGTGTTGCAGTTGGAGAAATAGGAACTGACTCTACCCGAGTTGTCGTAGTTGGAGAAGGTTTTGATAAAACGTTTCATGCAGGTAATATCACAGTATATACGAAAGAAGATTCCATCTGGCATGTCGAAGACATTCTCCATACCGACCAAAATAGTATAGAAGTGTGTATAGGTGATTATTCTTCAGTTTTAGGTGGTAACGAGATTATTTATTGCATTTATACAAGTAATAGTACGTTGGGATATTTGAATTATGAAACAGGAGTTTATTACAATAATTTTATGGCTAACTATACAGTAACTCCAGAAAATCCTACAAATTATACAAGCTTCATGAATGTGCAATTAGGAGATCTGCAAGGTAACGGTCAAAAAGAATTAGCTATTGCAATTGATTCTTATGATGCTAATACGGATAGAATTGTTCTTTATAACGAATCTGGTGAAACAACCATTGTCAGTAACTTTGAGTCTATTAGTGATGAATTACTATTCGGAGATTTCGATAATGATGGAAAAGATGAAATTGTCTATGCCTACACTAATACGACAATGTTTCCTACTACAAGAATCATGTACTATGATTGGAATGGAACTGCAGGAGAATCGATCTTTGTTGAGGAAGCAGCTGATTCTATTGTTCCTGCTCTCTGTATTGGTGATTTTGATGATGATACTGATTTTGAAATGATGTACGGAACTGCTAATAGTGGTTGGTTGATTCTATGGGATTATGTTACTATACCTCCTATTCAGAATATTTCACTACCTCCAATGGTGTCTTTAATAGCTGGATCATTCTCTTTCAACTATCGAATAAGATTCTTTGGTTGGAACACTCAAGATGTTAATTGTACGGTTGATTTACCTTCAGAATTAGTATTAGCTACAGATCCTTCAAGTGTAATAATTGGAGATGTACTTTATCCTGGTTTTGTTTCTCAAAGTTGGAACATTACTGCGCTCGATTATGGCTATTATAGAATAGATGTGACGACAAATACAACTGATGTTGGTGATTATCAGATGAATACTAGTGTTCTTGTAACCGATTTAGAAGTTTATAATACTGAAGCTTCCTCAACAACAGCACCCATAGCTCATACTGTAACAATTTCAGGATATGTTGTATATATCCATGATAAAACTCCAGTACAAAATGCTGTTGTTTATCTAGATGGAGAACCTATTAGAATAACAGATGAATTGGGATTCTTTAGCTTTGGAGTAACTAATTATACAATAGGAATAAGTACATACAATATTACAGCTTCATACCAAGGCGCAGGTAATTTTGATGATAGTGCAATATTCAAAATAATAGAGATAGAATGGGTGCCATTTGTT
>CAZJUB010000159.1:0-3701 GCA_964549075.1 uncultured archaeon
TGAGATCAAGGTTATTTTCAACTTCTATCAATTAAATACTCCCTTTTTTTTACAAAATCTTAGATATCAGATAGTCGAGACTTCCCCTCCAATAGAAGAGCACCCATTATTCTCCTTTTCTCCTCTTTCCTCCACTAGCTGGCTACTTGCAATATATGGCGCCACTTTCTGTTGGTTCATCAACAAGAAACGTTATCGAGAGAAAAGAAGAAAAAAAGTTGATATTGCTGGAACTGATTCAGGGCTGGAAACCAAACGCGATGAGCTTTTCCGTCTAATCCTTGCTACACTCAGCGCTGCTTGCACCCTTGTAATCTGTATCTTTCTTTTCTATCATTTCGATTTTGCGTTCTGGGTACGTATGGTTACCATCCTTTTTTTCCCTTCTCTAGTAGGTTTAATCGTTGTTTCTTCTAATATCAGCTTGAACTCGTTCAAGAAGGTAGGTACAGAAATCACAGATTTCTTCAAGGAAGTAGACTCTGTTATCTGTTTAGTTAACAAGATTATCAAAAGCTTTGGGAATAGAATCAAGAAACAGAAGAGCAAGTTTACCCTTATCTCGCTTAGTATAATCGTTGTCGTTATCAACTACCTCATTCTCTTCTCTACGTCTTTGAAACTCTCTCAGATGCAACCTATCTTAGGGTTCTTCTCTTATTTACCAGAATTCTCGTTCATCTCTTATCTTCTACTTTACATAAGTTTAGGAGTCTTTGGTTTTACCTTACTCTTCGGTTTCTTATCTCCTGCAGCTCTAGGGTTGATGATCAAACCTTCCAAGAACTTGGCTAAAATCTATGCAAGTGAAGAGAAGGTATCTTCCGAGACCTTCTTTGAGCAAGGCCACTATCTCACCAGCTGGAAAACAATCAATCAGGCTATAGATGCTAATGTTCGCACTCGAACAAAATGGGAACAAGAGGTTTCCTTTCCTCAAAAGAAAGAGCGAGTACGAGAAGTAATCATGTATAAACTCGAGCAGGAAAGCAGTGAGGAGAATCAGCTTGAGATACAAACTCCAGCATCTAGAATAGCGGAGATGGCAAAGTTAACAGTAGAAACAACAGATGAGATATTACAACAGCTATACAGAGAAGTGCCAGAATTAGGAAAATATTACCCAATATCCAGAGTATATGTGAAGAACAGAAAATTGACAACAAAAAAGATTGAATTGAGAGAAAAAATTGTTCCGGATAAATATGAAGGAGGAGAAAAGAAAGTAGAGATGAAAGAAGTAAAAAAAGAGAAACTAAGTACAGCAGAAAGATTCCAGAAGATGTATGAGGAGATAGCAGGAGAAACAGAAGAAGAGAAGAAGAGAACATTAGAAGATACTAATGGACTAACAAAAAGAGAAACAGAAGTATATCTGAATTTTCTTAAGAAAGGATTGGGAGACCAAACAATTGAATTAACAGATGGTGATATTGAATTTATTCAAAAAGCATTAAAGAAACTAAATCCAGGATATGATAAATTAAGAAGAAATTATCCAGAAAATCTGTTCAAAGAAATGTACGATATTTTAGCTTTAAAAATACATGGTTTCGATGACGTTATTTTCAGAATAGAAAATGACAAATTTAGAGTGATTTTTGGAGAGTTTAAAGGTGGCGACTATGTTGCTACACACCCTTGGGATTATATCCCTAAAATCTATTACCATGAAAAACGAAGAAAGTTAAACAAGAAACAGTTATTTGATTATGTAAATACAAATAAAATGAAACATGAGGTTTTTAATACTAAATTTACCAAGTTAGAAGGTAAAAATGTTCCAACTTTCATCCTTAAACTCTTTCATGATAGAAATAAAGAATACCATGCTATTGGAAACAATTGGATTATTAAATTTAAAAATGGAGACTTATCAGAAGCATTAAATCAACTAGTCAAACAAGGTAAAATATCTGAAAAAACGTCAAAAAGACTTCTCAAAGGTATGTTTGAACAGAACGAAATTATTGCATTAGCACAAAATGGTCATGTCATCAAAATTGCACCAAACAAGAAGAAGACAATAAGTATTGATGATAAAACGGATATTATATTTAATGGAGTTTCAGTTCAATTTTCATATAAATTCTTTTTGCCGAACATTATTCAAGAAGAAGATAAAGAATACCTAACTCTTCTTGGATATTTTGAAGAACATTCAGAAAACACGAAATTCATTAGAGATTTAATTCCTAGAGAAAAACTTCCAAAGGAGATCACAGAGGATGAACTACTGGTTTTACATTCCAAAATAAAAAGAAGGTTTCTCTTGAATTTATTCAATACAAAAAGATTGGATAATTTAGTAGATTTTGTTGCTGGTAGAACTTATTATTCATTGGATACTTTAGGTTCTAAAGAATTGAACGAAAGTATCTATAATTGGTTTGATAATTTTGATAAAAGACGAGGAATTAGTTGGTTTTATGATTATTTTAATCATTTTGCTCTTGATTTCTTACATCCAAATGATTTTAGATTCTTGTTTAAAGAAAACTTAGAACAGTCACTCTATGCAAAATTGTCCCAGATAATTACTGAACCTACTTATGTTTTCGATTCTCATGAAGATGAATTTCCTCTTTCAAGTGTGTTATTTGAAAAATATCCATTCGAATTACTTTCTTTAATTAAAATCAAAAAGGACCTCAGGTATCCCCCCCGATTTAATTTTTGGGACTACAAAATTCCACCTAGTATAGGAGTAATCTTAGTTAAGAAGAAAAAGAAAGAACCATACCTCCATAAACCTAAAACAGGAGGTCTTCTATCTGCAAAAATAATAGGTATTAAGTTGAGGAAGGAAGATATTCTACTGAATTTTCCTTTTCGCTGGGATAAATCTTGTGGAGGTTTCATATTTGGTAGACACTCTAAAGACAAGAATAAAGTCACCGAAATAGGAGATGCTTGGTCAGAATGGATGACAAGTAGAAACTTGAAATTACCTTCAGGTCCAAGTGGAATAATTCCTGATGAATCTGTAATAGTACTTTTTCTAGAATGGAGAGAGAGAATGATAAATTTCATTCAACAAAAGATTCTATCGAATAGCAACTTCCTTAATTTTTGCAAAAAATCTAATCTTTTAATAGACAAAGAGAGTCAATGTCTTTTTTCAGAAAATAAAGAGAAGTATAGCTTAGCTAAAGTATCAATGGAAAAAGGTGGACGATTAAAACGATTAGAAACATGGAAATTTTTCATAGACCCATCTTTAGCTATCAACAATATGATTCAAATTTTGAAAGCATCGATTTTTGATCTTACTACTCAAATAAAGAAAGTTGATTCTCATAAAATAAAAAATTGGGAAGAATGGCTACAAGATAACTGGTTAGAGGAATTTAATTCAATAAAGAAATATTTCTATTAATTTTTCAAGTAAACTGAAAAAACCTCCAAAGAATACAGGAACCCCGAGACAACTTTATCTACAGAAGAGTAGAGAATAAAGGGACGACTTCTAATTAAATAGAAGTCGCAACAAGGCCTAAAACAGGCCCTGCGCGGAAAACCCTGAGGGTTTTCAAACTTAGGAGGTGATCCATTTGCGATATATAAGCCTCGACTTACATATTTCCGCAGGTTCCCCTTACCGAATAGGGAGAACTGCCTCTCACCATATTTTACGGATACCTTGTTACGACTTTTGCATCGTCACGAGACCCAGTTTCGACTGAACCGTTTCGCCTCAA
>CAZJUB010000160.1:0-3593 GCA_964549075.1 uncultured archaeon
GGATTATAGTATTTTACAAGTCTATCAATTATCTAATATAGACACAATTGAATCGATAATTTCATCAAATTCAAATCTTTCTTTAGAAGAAGAGTCTTGATATTTTGTTATTTCTTTGAATTCACTAATACTCATAATTTTAAAACTTGGAATTGTTATTTTTTGAATTTCACTTGTACTCATATTAAATAAATCACTTAATAATTGTTTAACATTTATATAATCATCAATACTTCTTATAGAATTTTCACATTGTTGGGTTTTTGGATTGTTTTGCATGTATCTAATTATTGCTTCTGGATGCACATAATTTTCAATCTCTTTTTTTCTCAAAATATGACAGTATCCCTCATATAATTCTGCATAATTTTTCACATTTAGTTTTTGTTTAGATATAGATGCCGTTTCATCACTTTTATCACTATCAAGTATGATTATGAATTTTTTATTTATTCTATGGAGTAATTTAAATGAGACTAAGGAGTTAATATTGCTACCACCAGTTGGTATTATACCGATTTTGCTTATCTGTTCATCACTTAATCTATCATTGTAAAAAGTCTTTAAAATGTGTTCAAATATTTCTACATCAATTTTACCTTCTACAAAAACACAAATTTCGTGACTGATTAAATTGTCTGAAGGTCTGATTCCTAGTTCATCTGCAATTTCAAGATAATCTACATCTCTACTAATTGTACATCCATCTGCAGAATATTGAGTTAAAGAGATAGAATTTAGAGGTACCTCTGCTATAACAGATGGAGAATGACTAGTAATGAAAATTTGATAATCAGGGTCTTCTGCTATCTTTCTTATAGAGCTTGCTAATGCTCTTTGAGCTTCTGGATGTAGGTATGTTTCAGGTTCTTCTAAAAGTAAAAGTTGTGTATAAGTAAAATCTTTATCTAAATTCGCATTTGATTCTGCAATATGTTGAATTATAGAAAGTGTTACTAATCTTTTTGTACCTGTTCCTCTTGATGTAAAAGAAGTTTCAATACCTGATTTATCTTTAATCAAAATATTAACTGAAAAAATTTTCTTGTGATCTATTGTAATTTCAGGTATTAATTCAGCATACTGATTTGGTAAATGAGTGTTTAATATTGTGTGAACTTGAGAAAAAATGATTTCAATATTCTTCTCTATTTCTGATTGTATTTTTTTTATCTCTTCAAAGCATGTTTGTTCTATTGGAATTATTTCTCTAAAATAATTTTGAATATAAGCTCCGCTTACATCTTTTTCTTCTCTAGATCTAACATGAAGTAAGTTTACAGGAAAGAACTTAGTTATTTCTTTGAATATATCACCATTAGGAATTACTACAGCTTCAGTATTTGCTTCTTTTCCTTGTTTTGTAAGTTGTCTTCTTATTTCCAAAACTTTGCTATAATTAGTAATTCCTCGTCCAGATTTACTATAATCTATACTTAAATCGTCAAGTAATTTATTTAGATGAGTTTCTTTTTTTCCTATTAAATTTCTGTAATCCTCTTCTTCAAAATCTGAAGTAACAACAAAAAAGCTTCCTTTATCACCAATATTTTCAAATCTTCTTCTGATTTTTAAAAAACCATCATTGTGAATATAACCAACTTTCTTTAAGTCACACTCAATATCACCTATATCTATTATTAATGGAAAACCTAGAAAGTTTAGTTCTATGTACATTTCATCTATTTGTCTCAAAAAGAAATCTTCTTCAACAGCTTTATAATTTTCTTTAAGAAATACAGCAATTGCTTCTAATATCGTTGATTTTCCACTATCATTCTTCCCCACAAATGCATTGATTGTACTTAATTCGCTTAATTCAGCATATTTATACCCACGGAAATTTTTAATGGTAATTTTTTCAATAAACAAAGTAATTACTCCACTAATAAATTACTCTCAAACTAAATAGGTTAATACAATTCCATTCATAAATTAAACAGTTTTTGAACGAAAATGGTAATTTTATGAAGTTTTTTTACAATAAAACTGAACTTCAGCTATTTCGTTTTTTATACTGCTCTCAATCTAGCTTGAATATAACTATCATTTTCATTTAAATAGTAAAGAAGTGTTGTTCTCCCTTTTTCAGGTTTTTTAAATTCCACCAATCCTTTGTTTATTAATCTCTCCAGAATCTTTGGATTAGTACCTCTGAACGCACTTTGAGCAATAATTGAGGTAGCTATATTTTTAGATTTCATCCAAGGATTGATTTCTTCTCTCAGTATATTTCGACTTACAGAACCTATTGGAGTTTTTGTATGAAGTTTCTTTCCTACAACGCCTAAAACTGCGATATTAGAACAATATTTGTCAATAAGAAAACGCAAAACTACCCTCTCTTCAGTTGTAAGAGGAGGTTCTGTTACTTGATCTCTTTCAATTTTAAATTTAAATCTTAAACGGTTAACAATCTTATTTCCTCGAGATAGGAATTTGATTTGTTCTCTTAACTCCCAGCTTTTCATAGATAGAATTAATTTTTCTTCGAGTTTGTCAGCATAACTAAAGTAGGAAAATCTTTGTGCGGTTTCATTAAATAAGATCCTTTGGTAATGATTAGGCAGAATTTTAAGGTTATCAATTGTTGTGTAACTATTGGGGTCTAATACAGCTAGCATATACTCATAAAATTCAAATTTCTTTTCTATTTGCTTATCTTGAAAAACATTTTTATCTAAGATCTTTAATGCTCTATCTGCTAGAACTTTTAATGAAAAAACAAGAGTGAATGTTTGAATTATTCTTCTAATAAATAGTTTAGATTGCTTCTTACTATTTACTAAAATTATTTTATTGAAATCAAGAAAACAGACTTTCAGACCATTTATAACTAGTGAATTTCTTCGTTTCTTTTGAAAACTTAATTTATAAAATTGGTCTTCACTAACTTCAACTATAGTCATTAGATCAGATTCAGTAACATAAATGTTTGTTATATCATTGTATACTGCATTAAGTAAATCTCTTTTTTCAGTAGATTTCTTGTTATTAATTGATCTTACAATAGTATTTACGTTTGATTCAATATCAGTTTGATTGTTATGTAAATTAAACGAAAGCTTTTTTGTTATACAACCAACAAGATTAAGATAAATCTCTGCTTTTTTTTGTCCTTGATAGGTTTTAAAATCGATATTCTTAGGTTTCCATTTAATATAAGAGGTTGAAAAAATTACTAGAGGACGAATAGGCTCATTACTACACACATCTTCTCTAATCAATCTATAATAATTATAATTCTCATTTTTAAGAGATATATCAACAGACCCAATCTTTGGAATAAAAATCACATTGTTATCTGGTTTGTTTTTTAATTTTTTTTCCTTTTTTTGGAAATATAACTGCTCTAATTTTGCACATATTTTTTTGCTAGTTGTTAAAAATTCTAATTCTTTTCTAATTTGATCTTCAAAAGGAACTTCTAATAGAGGAACAAAGAAACTACAAGTAATAGTAACTTTAGAATTCACTTGAAGCACCTAGAATATCTACTGATTTATATTTCCATTCTTGAAATACAGTTTCATATCTCTCTGTTGGTAATAGCCATCTACTACTATACATTTGATTAATTACAAACATCTCTT
>CAZJUB010000161.1:0-3588 GCA_964549075.1 uncultured archaeon
TACTGTTTTTGTTATCCATACCTCTTTTTCTGTAACCTTCTGTTATGCTGGGGAAGCTTTCTCTGTTTAGAAATCTACCTTTCTAGTTGAGTTTTGAATTAATAGTGGTAAATTTTATTTTTTTTATACAGAAAATTCTAATCTGAATAAGTTTACCATTCTCAAAAATAAAATTTGGTAAAATTTGTATCATTTTGTATAATTTTCTTCTATTTTCTCAGTTTTTATATGCTGTGATAATTAACTAGAAGACAGCATGGTAATTAGATTTGACAGAACAGTAAGGAATTTTAAGATTCTGGGACTGGAAAATCAAATTAGAAAATTCTCTAAAACTGATTCTTTAACAAAATACACAATAGAGTGCAACACATTTAATGAGGAAATCCTCTCAGAAGAAGAGTACAACAATACGTCAGAAATTGTAAAGAGTGTAGCTGAGGTATTGAAGAAAAATGAAAAACAATGTTTATATGAAGAATTTAAATATTTGAGAACGATATTATAGAGAGAAGCTAAGTGATGAATGGATGAAGGGAAAGATAGGAGTTATCTTGTATTTGCTAATCTGTTTAAATGTTCTAATTCCAACTCAATTTGTGAGTTCAGACTTAACTTTAGATTGGGAATTAATTCAAAATGGTGATTCAAGAGCGATTGGAGTCGATAACGAGAACAACTTGCTTCTTTTTTATTTAGGTGCTGATGATGATTTAAGTAAGACCTGGCTAATCAAGTATTCTACCTCTGGAGAGGTAGTTTACAATGATTCTATGGAGTTTGGATATGATTATTTTCTCTATACCAAAAAATGGATAGATGGGGAGGGAAAGTCATATCTGGTTGGAAGGTTATCTGAAAGTATAAGTATATATGTTTTTGATAACCAACTGGTACCTTGCAACTATCTGTTCTTAAACAAATCTGATATTAATGGAAATTTCGATACATGTAATCTTTTTGTTACCAAAATCGGGAACATCTATCTCAGAATAACTTATTATATCTCTTTTTATAACTCTACGCATTATGAGAAAAAAGAGCATCTTATTAAGATTGATTCAGAAGGAAATTTTGTCTGGACACTTAACTTTCATACGTTTGTTAAGATATCAGCAGATTTAGATAATTGTGTTTCAGAATACGATCAAGATTATTGTTATTTTAGTTACCAAAATATGCTCTACAAAATTAAATCGAGTAATGGAAAAATTGTATGGAAAGAAGAACTTCCTCAAAACATCAAAGGGATAGCAACATCTATGAATGGGATTGCGGTTGTTTTAGGAGAGGGGAGTAATTATGCTCCTTTAACACTTCAGTATATCTCACCTAAAGGAGCTCTAAAATGGAGTAAAACGATTAGCAGTGATTATGGGTACCTTAATCTTCGAAACCTAGAAGCAAAGGAGTATAGTATTGGTTTAAGTGTTTCTGATTTGGGCGATGAAGGAGAAAGTGGAATTGGTGCAGATAAATTATTTATCTACAATTTAGATGGAGAAGAGCTGGGGGATTTAGAGTGGGAATATGACTGGGCGTATCTCTTCAATCAAAAATTCTTTTATCTAAGTGATAACAATAGTGTTTTTGTTCATTACACAGATTTATTACCTTTACCAGATGGTTCAACCTATATTAGACTTTATAGTTTTGAGAACAGCATGACTAGTATAGCCATAATGAGTAATTTCTCCATTGAATTTATAATTTGTGTAATTGCTTTACATAAACTATCAAAAAAAGAAAAATGCATAAGACGGTTAAATACAAATTTAACAACGGTATGAGTGAAAAATTTCATTAATTGTCTCTCTCTCTGGGAATTTAAATTCGACATCATTTACTAATTTGTTAACCAAATCAGGATTCTCATCGAAAAACTCCTTAACAATAGGAGAGAGAGATGGTTTGATGTCATTGATTGAAATAAGAAATGTGTAGTACATAACTTTCTGATTCAATGAAAGGTTATCATATTTTGATAGAAATATATCAATGATTTTCTTTATAAATTTTTGAACTGGTTTATCATTAAGTAACAAAACAAGCAATTTGTTACCGCTCATTTTTAAGATATCGTCAACAACTAATTTATTTTTTAAAATTGAAGCTCTTAGATATTCAATATAGTCTAAAATAAAGTTATCAATAGGCAATAGAGTATAATTTTTCGATCCTAAGTATTTAAGAATTAATTTTTTATCAAAAATCCACATTTTGTTTTCTAGCAGAATATTCTGATAAGTTACACACCTGGTATTTGTACAAATATTAGCAAAAATATGAAATGCATCTTTAGGTAATAATTCAATATCAAGAGAAAAAGGTACGTTTTCATAAGCAAAATTATACAGAATCACAGATTTTTCCTCTTTTGAATCAATTCTTGCTAATAATTCTAGACAAGCGAAAGAATCCATAGCAAAAGTAAAATCGGTACCTATTAAGCAATGATCAGGCCTTTCAATTTTTTTAATCTCTTTAGCTAGAAAGTACTTGTGTAAACACTTGGGAAATTCAGTTTGAGTATCGAAATTTGAGAAGAGTTGTAGAAGCAAAGAAAATGCTCTATCCGGTGATCTTTCATATCCAACCCACTCTTGGCACCCAATAAGTTTATTATCAATTATAAAAGTTGCAATCGGTTCTTCAATATGCAGAAATAGTGGTATATAGTCATTGTTATTTTCCATCTAGATAAAGAAAATAGTTATCCTAAAAAGAACATTGGTTCTTCTTACTATTATTAAGGATAAATAAAGGTATTTTATTATTTGTAACAACTGTATCAGAATGGAAGAAGAAACAAAGTAAACGAGCCTAACTTAGTAAAAATGGTCTAAGCTTGATTGTTCCTTTTTCCTTAGGTAAACTTTCATTTCTTTCTCTTTCTGTTCTATGAAGCATTTCTTTTTTCTTTTATCTGATCCATCTACTGCTTTTGTTATCCGTACCTCTTTTTCTGTGACCTTCTATTATCGTTGGGTAAGCTTTCTCTGTTTAGAAATCTACCTTTCTAGTTGAGTTTTGAATTAATATTGGTAAATTTTATTTTTTTATACAGAAAATTCTAATCTGAATAATTTTACCATTCTCAAAAATAGAATTTGGTAAAATTTGTATCATTTTGTATAATTTTCTTTTATTTTCTCAGTTTTTATATGCTGTGATAAGTAACTAGAAGAACAGCATGATAACTAGATTTGAAAGAACAGTAAGGAATTTTAAGATTCTAGAATTGGAAAATCAAATTAGAAAATTCTCTGAAACTGATTCTTTAACAAAATACACAGCAGAGGGATATACATTTATTGAGAAAATCCTCTCAGAAGAAATGTATAACAATACGACAGAAATTGTAAAGAGTGTAGCTGAGGTATTGAAGAAAAATGAAAAACAATGTTTATATGAAGAATTTAAATATTTGAGAGCAATATTATATAGAGAAGCTAAGTGATGAATGGATGAAGGGAAAGTTTGTAGTTATCTTTTATTTTCTAATCTGTTTTAATGTTCTAATTCTAGCGCAATTTGTGAGTGCAGATTTAGTGCAAGACTGGCAGGTAGAACAAAATGGGGAAGTAA
>CAZJUB010000162.1:0-3479 GCA_964549075.1 uncultured archaeon
ACAAGTAGCAGCGAAAAAAGTTGGCAAAGAAGGAACTGTTTTAGCTATAGATAAAGCGTATATTGAACCTTTCAAAGAAGACAATATTATAGTGTTTTATCAAGATATACTTAATGAAAAACTTGGAAATATTATTAAAGAGCGATATGGTTTAATTGATGTTTTAATTTCAGATTGCGCACCAAATATCTCAGGGCAATATGGACGAGATCATGCTATTCAGAATATGCTAGCAGAGAGAGCCTTACGATTAGCTCAAGAAATACTAAAACCAGATGGAGATTTTGTCTGTAAACTCTTTCAAGGCAGTGAAACACAAGAGCTTATTAAAGAAACACAGCAGATATTTAAAATAGTTAAATTATTCAAACCTAAAGCTTCTAGAAAGAAGAGTTCTGAGCTCTACATCTATTGTCATAAATTTGATAATAAAAATGAATAAAAATCAGTGATAGAAGATGACAAAAAAGAAAATATGGAAGGAAATTGAAGAAGGTAAAACCAAATTTCTTACATATGATGATGCTGAAAGAATTTACGATTCTTCTGTCTTCTATAATCCGAGAATGGTAATAAATAGGGATTTTACATTACTGATGCTTGAAACTATCAAAGAAATAGAGAACAAACCATTAATTTATGTTGACCCGCTTGCTGCAACAGGGATTAGAAGTTTTCGAATTATAAATGAACTATCACCTGATTTGATAAAATTACTCATTATCAGTGATAAAAATCCCAAAGCTGTGGAAATTATTGAGAAAAATGCTACTGATTTAGCAAGATTGAATGAGATAAGAATACAACGAGCTGATGCTTTTGACCTCATCTCCCAACTAATGAAAGAAAAAATCTTTCCAAATGTTATTGACATCGATCCATTTGGTTCTCCTATAGATTTCATCGAAACTTCTCTTCGAGCTCTCAGAAGAACTCAAGGTTATTTTTTTGCCACAGCTACTGATTTACAGGTTCTTTGTGGTAGATATGCAGATGCTTGTTTTCGAATTTACAATGCTATCCCAACCAGATATCATTTGTGCCATGAAGTAGCATTGAGAATTCTTCTTTACAATGTTTTAGTTAGTGCTGGTAGATTAGGTTTAGCTATACAACCTATAATCAGTATAAATCATGAACACTTTCTTAGGATAAAAATAAAAGTACTTGAAAACAAAGAAAAAGCAAATATTCAACATAAAGAACAAGGATTTGTTCATTTCTGTAAAAAATGCTCTCATTACCAAATAACTAAAATTAAGGAAATACTAGAGTCAAATCTCTGTCCAACATGCCAATCAAATTTAGAAATAGCTGGTCCTTTATGGTTGGGTTCTCTTTATGATAAAAATTACATATCACAAATGTTGAATACATTAGAAAATATTGAGTTACCTTCTAAGAAACAAATCAAGAAAATACTTGATTTAATTCTTGAAGAAGAAGATTATCCGTTTTTCTATTTCATACCATATCTATTACGACATATTAAAAGAAAAGGCATTTCTAGGGAACAAGTTATAGAAGGATTGAAGGAAAATGGTTTCAAAGCATCAAGAACAATTTTTGATCCCGAGGGATTAAAAACAAATGCCACTTTCTTGGAGATTGTTGATGTAATAAAGAAGTATTAATTAAAGATGGTGAAACAAATTTCGAAGAATAATATAATTGTAGGGATAGATGAAGCTGGAAGAGGACCTGTTATTGGTCCAATGGTTTTGTGTGCTTATGCGATAGATAAGAATTTAGAAGATGAATTAGTAAAAATAGGAGTCAAAGATTCAAAGCTTTTATCACCAAAAAAACGCTCTGAATTATATTCAAAAATAGAACAACTCAGTACTAAAATAAAAGTTAAACACCTTTCTGCTGCTGAGATTGATGGGTTACGAAAAAGATTCACTCTTAATGAAATTGAACAAAAAATAATGATTAAACTTGTAAAGGATTTAAAATTTATACCTAGTGAAATCTATATAGATGCTGTTGATGTGAATGCTAAAAGATACGGAGACGCATTCAAAAAAGAATTTTCTCAATCTAAGATTATATCAAAACATCAAGCAGACAAATATTACCCTGTGGTTTCAGCAGCATCTATTTTTGCTAAGGTCCAGAGAGATCAAGCTATTGAAGAAATAAAACAAAAAATAGGGAAAAACATTGGTTCAGGGTATCCTGCAGACCCTCAAACTAAAAAATTTCTTCGTTCATATTATGCAAAAAACAAAAAATTCCCTCTGTTTGTAAGAGAATCTTGGGATACAATAAAGAAACTAAAAAAGGAATTTGCACAGACAAAAAAATTATCTGAATTTCTGAATAAATAACAATCTATTCAGAATTATGAGTTCTTCTTTTTTTGAAAATTATAGGAAATATTAATCCAGTTACTAATCCTATAGCGTGCGCTAATACATTAGTATTAACTCCAGCTGTTATAGAGAGGAAAATGACACCAATCCCTAAGTATATCCATAGTTTCTTGTCTCTTTCTTCTTGATAGATGATAGTGATATCTGCTCCCAATAATCCAAATATTCCACCACTAGAACCTGCTGAGATCGTATTAGCTCCAAAAGTTAAAGTAAGCAATCCTCCCATTAAACCAGAGATTATGAAGACAACATAGTATTGCCATGAAAGTAAGTGATCTTCTGCTTTCAATCCAAATATTAGTAAAAACAAACTGTTGGAGATTAAGTGGAGCCAGTCAATATGTACAAAAATCGAAGTAAACAGTTGGTAAACATATCCTTGATAAACCAAGAAATTATATTGCCCTACCTTACTTAGGAGGTCTTGAGATATATAATAAAATGAATCGAAATTTATGACTGGAGCTTGTATCATGGTAATTATCCATAATATAATGTGTACAACAACAATTACTACAAGAATATTTCTTGTAGGTAGATTTGTTTTCCAAAAGGAATTAAATGAATAAGTTTCAGTTTCTTCAGTCACAAATATTCTTTAATGATGGATGTTAAAATCTTATTGTTTTTCAAGAATATTCATTGTAACAATACTTTTATTGACTAAAATAAGCATTTCCCATAGTGAGATCTTCATGGATATGAGTAATGTTCCTTTTGCTAAGATTGATGAGCATGGGAATATAACTATACTAAGGCACATTTATTTCAAATGCACTATGTGTACAGATTGTTGCAAACTAAACAATATCCCTGCAACAGATAGGGATATGGATAGGCTGATGCAAGCAGGTATACCTATAGATCAAGCTATTGAAGAAATGAGTCCTGTCCTTATCGCAAGTAAAGATCTTGAAAAAGGATTTGTCAAAGCTTATATCTTAAGAAAAAAACCATTTGTGAATGAATGCGCATTTTTAATGGCAGATGGGTTATGCAAAGTACATCTGGTTAAACCTATAGCTTGTCGATTATATACATTTTCAATTAGGAATGATGATGTCAATGGATATCTTGCTAGAGTTCTTGCAAAAAATG
>CAZJUB010000163.1:0-3478 GCA_964549075.1 uncultured archaeon
AAGGGGAAGTATAGCTGAATTTGGAAGAAGAGTTATAAACTATTTCTGAGAAAGTTGATTGTTATGCCTGAAGAAGATCAAAAACCTGCTTTTGAAGAATTGCTAGCTCAGTTTCAAGATGAAGATAAATATGTGAGACGAAATGCTGCAAAAACAGCTGGTGATTTAAAAGATTCAAGACTAGTAGAACCTCTTATATCTCTTCTTCAAGATGAATATGGCACAGTAAGAGATACTACTGTAAGAGCACTAGGAAAATTGAGAGATAAAAGAGCACTTCCTCCGTTGAAACAGCTTCTTATGAATGAACACTTATCGACAGCAATTAACTTGATTCAAGATGCTATTAGCCAAATACAAGGAGAGCAGTTTATTAAAGAAGAACTAGTCTATGAAGAATTGCTAAAAAATACTAACTTAGTTGAAATATTAAAAAATCAACAGTGGAAATTAAGAAAACTAGCGGTTCAAGATCTCATAAAATCTAATGATAAAGCTTCAACTGAAATTTTACAGTATCACTATTTTGATGAGAAAATTACCGAGATTAAGAGTTCAATTCTTTTTCATTTAGCAAAGAAAGAAGATGAGAAATCTCTGGAAATTGTTTTTCTATCTCAATTTTATGATAATGAATTTGTTCAGACAATAGCGAAAAATATTATCAAAGAATTGGAATCAAAGCCTAACGACACTAAATTGATTGATATTGAGAATAATCTAAATCTAAAGCTTTTTCGATTATTAGATGAAGGAGATAAAAGTATAAGGCAAGGAGCTTTATTTGTTTTTAAAGAGCTGAATACTCCAACAGTAAAAAAACAATTAGTTGAAAAAAAAATCGTGCTACTAGAACAAGCTCGAAATATGGATAAAAAGGATTCAAACCAGGTTTTAGACGAATTGGATGAAATAGACTATCTCTTGAAATCATTGAGTGAAGAAAGAACCCCGGTAGTAGATGAAGTTATAAAGATTTTAGGAGAGATGAAGGACTTACAAAGTGTAGAACCAGTGTTCTCTGCTTTGAAAGATGTAAGTTGGTTTGTGAGAGCAAGAGCAGTAGATTACTTGGGACAGCTAGAAGATCAAAAAGTTGTCATAGAATTAATTGCAGTATTGAGAGACGAAATCGATTGGGTGAAACAAAAAGCTTTTCGAGAAATAGGAGAAAAAAATGTTATTGAGCTTATCAAATTACTGGAAAATGATGATATACAAAGTGAAGTAATTCTGACATTAGAGAAAATGGGGAAAGAGTTGGGGGAAGAAGCTCTTGAATATCTGATTTATGCTTTAGAAAATAAAAATATCGAGGTAAAAGTTGGTGTAATCAAGATTTTGGGGGAGATGGAATTCCCTCAAGTAATAGAACAGTTGTTAATTGCATTGAAGAGCCAGGATGAACAAGTGAAGAAAGAAGCTATTACCGCTTTAGCAAAGAAAAGATTTGAAGCTATTAAACCACTAATCAAACTATTGGAAGATGAATCTAGAAGAAAAATAAGCCAAAAAGTCAAACAAGAAAAAGATATAGAAACAGTTTTAGAATTCCTATATAGACGGTTAGGTAATGATATCCCAGAAGTTAGGAAGTTCATCGCTGAAGTTTTTTGTAAAATAAGAAATAAAAGGGTCTTAAAGCGTTTAATCAAACTAATAGCTAGAAGTTTTGATTTAGACAGCATTCAAACAATAGATATCTTCAAGGAAATAGGTACTAATGCTATAGAACTACTTGTTCGAGGATTGAAGAATAAAGACTGGGAAGTAAGAAAAGTTATTGTTGAAATTTTAGGAGAGATGCGAGAAGAACAAAGTCTTGAACATTTACAACAGGCATTAAGAAGAGAGAAAAATTCTTCTGTGACATATAGTATAAGAAAATCTATTGAAATATTGGAAAATATACTTGTTAATACAAAAGGAAATCAATTGGCAGAATCTCACAATATTCCAGATGCTAGTTCTTATATTTCACAGTTAATTGATTCATTACTACGAGGAGAAACTAATCCTAGCGATTTTGGCATTGCAATTAACCACTTCTCTAAAACTATGACGAGAAATCTCTTTCGAGACAGTCTTCCTAGATTTTACTCAAATTTACGGTCGAAAAGCACCACTGTCTTCATGCGCTATTTCTTCAATGATGCTGCATACCAAGATAATGATCTATGGAAATTCGTTGATTACAAGGATTTTTGGGTACAACTCCTTAATTTTCATGATACTGTTTATACTCGTGATATGACTCTAGTTGATGTGTTAAAATTCTTTGAAGAAAATCTTTTTTTCACTAATAACCGACCTAATCTGAGTTATCTTGAGCAAAAGGTGATTGAACTGCTAGATCAACAACCTCATCTTCTAAACAAAGATTTAGCTAAAAAATTCAAAGTTTCTGAAAAAAAAATAAGTAATCTGATGGGTGAACTAAAAAATAAAGGAATCTGTTTAGGTTCTTCAGTGGATTATTTAGCTTTAGATCTCCACGAATTTTTCATCTTTGGAAATAGCGGTTTACAGGACGATAGAGCGGTTTTATTAAAGAAATATGTTTTAATTCCCAGTTTTACAATTACTTATGGAGTAGCTTCTGAGAAAATTAAAGGTCCCTCAATTTATACTGTATTGAACAAGAAAATCTTATGTAATACTAAAATTCTTACGATGGGTATTTCTTTAAAAGATTGGAGTAACCATCCTATAAGAAAACCAAGATTATCCTTACCAGTAAAAGAACAGGAAAGAGTACCTTTCTATCTCACACCAGTGAGTAAAGATTATATATTAAACTTAGTTCGAAATTGTGAAACTGATTTTAGACGACCTAACATAAAGAAAATCGCGGATCGCTTTGATGTCTCCATTAGAACCTTATTTAGAATCAAATCAAAATTAAAAGATAAGGGAATCATTCAACCACAGATTATAATAGAAAGTAATTATTTGTTGAGTCTGCTACTGTTTTCAGAAAAAGAATTAGTTGAGTTCTATAACAAAGTTCCTTTTATGAAATCATATAATGTTGTTGACTTCAAAGGTGAAAACAAGTGGCTTACTTTTCTCACGATATTCCCAGAAGATTATAAATTCCTATATGAAAAGATTCAGAATAATGTAGATATATATGAAATAAAAGATGAAAAATCCTTGGGAGAAGGAACTAACAGAGGTGGATCAAATGGTGACGATAGCGCTCCTACTCCTAAAATTAGCGGGAGTCCACCAGATTCTCCTGCTTCTATGCCAAGAAAACTCAAATCAAGAAAGAAAGAAGTAGAAGATTCAAGATAAAATCAAGATATATCAGATAAAGAAAGAATATCTCTTGACTCGTTTATTCTATCCTAATTTTCTCGAAGAAGTTATTGTTATTATGAAGATAATTTTGATGTTTGAAGATATTTTTTGAGTTTTTTTGGGAAGTTAGTGAATATTCCTTCTACCTCTTTTTTTAATAAGAATACGTAAT
>CAZJUB010000164.1:0-3476 GCA_964549075.1 uncultured archaeon
TGATTGTACGATATAGAGATAGTATTTCTTGACTAGATAACTCTAACAGACAATTATGAATTAGATCAATACGACCAATATGATGATTTTACTGATTATTATGGTGATGTTTTTACCTATTATGTAAATGGCAGAGAGTTATCTAGTCAAGAAATACTATCTCTATATCGTACAATCAGACTTGAAATGAATTTCTTTCTTCCAATTGAGTATAGCACAATATCGCAAACATATGATTATATGGCATTAAGATGTAATTATATTAATTCGGAAGAGGGAAGCTTTCAGTTTTTTAATTATACATCGGATGAGTTATATTTTGAGACAACAACATATCGTTCTGCTAATCTGAACGAGAATTATTTAACGATTAATATGACCAGTATTGGTCTGAGAGAATGGACTGACGATTTAGATCGCATAACTAATGAATCGTGGATAGTTAAAATAAATGAAACTATTTCAACAACAACAGGTTTGTTGTGTGAGTATAATTCATACTTTACACAAACAAATTATGATATTAACTCAATTGGTGGAGAATATGTTATTTCATCTTTTGAAGAAAATTTAACTTTTAAATTTCTAAATAAAGAAATCACAGAAACCAGTAATGCTTTAGCAATCCTCTCACCGTTCAGTATAATTATTCTTATATTTGCCCAGACTAGAATAAAAAAACGGAAAAATAGGAACTTAGTGGATTAGGAATATGAAGCTTAGTGAGGATGCCACTCCACATTTCCTTCTTTATTTATAATTGTACTTGTATGTCTTTGTGTCCAACAAGAAATATCTGCACCAACAGGTAGACTGGCAGGACACCTAGTTACAAATTCCATGTGAGTATTTAATACAAATACTACTTCAAATAAATCTTTATCTCATCAATCACTCTATTTTATGTATCTGAATAATTCAATTTCTTTACTTTAAGGATTTTTTCTAAGAAAATTTATATATCTTGTTACAAATTGTTTCTTTACTGAATTTCAAATGTGAGTTTGGAATTTTCAGATAAAAAATACATTAATGTCTTGGAAATTTGTTTCAAGACAGTAGGGTGAGAAAAATGATCAAAAGTAAACAAATAAGATTTCTACTATCAATATTATTTATCTCCATTTTAACTACTTCAACTACAACAGCTCTACCATTACAGATTGAACTTGCAAGAGAAAGTATCCGTGGGATCAGAATTCAAAGAATTCTGGCTTATTTATGCAGTAGTTATGGACCTATTGATTTAGATCCTGGATCGGGTGGAGGAGGGGATCTTCAACATATTTCGATAAAACACTTTTATTAGTAAGTACAGATCGAGATTTAGGCTTTCCTCAAGCAGAAAGTACAGCAGACATATTTTCTGACTGGAACTGGAATATAGACTATCAAGAAAGCAACGATAAAACAGAATTTCTTCAATCAATAAGAGATTCAGATACTATAACTACAAATAAATTAGCTATTACATATATTGGACATGGAGATATTGAAAATGAAGAATCCTACCTCGAATTTCCTGATGGAAGCACAGTAACATACACAGATCTAGAACAGCTCAGTATTGAAAAACCTCATTGGCATTTGAGATTTGTACTAATGACAGCTTGTCATTCAATGGATACCAATAATCTTGCAAATGGTTTCAGAAGACTAGGAGTTTCAGTCGTTATTGGAGGTATAGGTGATGCAAGTGTAGCTTTGGCTAAAGCTGTTGCAGATGACTTCTACTATTATGCCTTAACTGAGCATTATTCTGTTGAAGAAGCTTTTATACAAGCAGAACAGGATTATAATGATGCGCTTGACGAGGCTTACTCAGCTAAACAAGATGTGCTTGACAATCTATTTGGTGGTTCTGAAGATAATCTTCTTGAATCATTATCACAAGATTTCTGGGGAACAGAAAACGACATTACTAATTACCTATACCCAAACTATGCTACATGGAGTGTAACTGCAATACTTACTATATTGATAATCATAATGCTTCTCCTTCCTATTATCTTCTGGCCATGGTTCGTTAGTGAGTTTGCAGCTTTTCCATATAGACTGATAGACTATGATACTGATGCATTAACATATATATAATAAAACAATCTAGAGATAGTTAGAAATGAATAGTAAAAGAAATAAGAAAGGGGACGAAGTTACTTCTTCCTCTATATTTTCTTTTTTCAATAAAATAGAAAAACGAAGAAAATTTAGAGCTATATTAATCGTTCTATTTTTGATACTACTATTATGTTTAGAATCTTTTCTCATTGTTTTCTTGATCAAGAAACAGAATAATCAACATCCAACAATTGAAAGAGAATATCTTGTAGAAAATATTGAAATGAGTAGATATCAAGCGGCTGTTGAATATATAATAAGTTGTTTTGACAATGAAACTGGAGGTTTTACAAGAGAACCCATAAGGCAGTTTATAGATGACAATTCGCCAGTTGAAAAACCATATATTTGGAGCACTTGGTTAAGTTTTGGAACGTTAATAAATTTAAATGAAACTACGAAAATAAACACAACTCTTTTAGTGAACTGGATTGAAGCTAAATTAAATGACAATCCAGATTATTATGGTCCAGAGGACCTCTTAGGGGTATACAAGATTTTGAGCTTTTTAAACGAAACTGATAGAGTATCAGAGCAGAGTTGGGTTAACATGATTATGGATGATTATATTGAGGAAGGAGGTTTTAGATCTCATAAAGACGGTCCTGCACCTGCAAGAAATACTTACTTTGCGTATATTCTATTTCAAGAACTTAATGAACTTAATCAAGTTAATTGGACAAAAGCTACAGAATATGTTCTGAGCTGGCAAAAACCGAGTGGGTACTTTTCTCACCCATTAATACCTAGTGGAGAAAACATAGGAGAAACTGTTTATGCATATTCATTTCTTAATATTAGTAGTCAAAATCATCTTATTAACAACACAAGATTAACTGAGATAATAAGCGAAAGCTTTGATTTGAATTATTATCTTGCGTATAGATTATCCATTGCTTATGTACTATTAGACTTTGCTTTAATAAATGGCATGTCTTATCTTTCGTTATTTACTGAGAATGAGGCTATGTTACAGGGGATAAAGCAATCACAACAAAATCTTCATGGAAATTTCCCTTTTGAATGGAAAGATGAATCCTTTGGCGACATTTATGACACTTGCAGAGCAATTACAATATTTTCAAAAAACAACAAACTTGATCTACTAACTGAGAATATCACAATAATTCATCCACCTTTGTCACCTTTTTTTGAATTCAGCGAAACAGGGAGTGATTTTATTGTTTTCTTAGTTTCTTCTGTACTAGGATTGCAAGGAATAATAGTTTTAGTTAAAAAGAAAAAAATGAAGATTTAGTGAGGATGCCATTCCACGTTTCCTTCTTTATCTATTGTTGCTCCTGCATGCCTTAATGCACAAAATGAAATCACAACAACTACTGGTAAACTGGATGGAT
>CAZJUB010000165.1:0-3452 GCA_964549075.1 uncultured archaeon
CTTCATTATTACTTTGTTTTTTGTACCTTTAAGCTTTCTGTGGCATGATTGGAGTAGTTCTTCTCTTTGTCCTTTGTCTTTTATTCTTGTCCAGATTTTTTCTATCCTTTTCCAGTCGCTTTTATTCCAGTGTTCTCCTCTTGAACACCAGAAGGATCGATTAGCTTTTTCCTCTCCCTTAGGGTTTACTTGTTGGTCTACTTTTATCTTTTCTGATTGCATTTTTTCGCTAAAAATGTTTTGAGCTAGCTCCTTTATTTAGTAATAAAACTTGAACCTAAAATATTCTTATTTTTCTTTTCAGGCTATTATCGATATTTCTTGAACCATATTACCACAACAGAAATACCCACTGTTCCTATTATTAATCCAGCTCCTATTAATGCGTCTCTCAATGTAGTGTTTTTTTCTGTGGTTGTTGGTGTTGTTGTTTCTTCTGGAAACTTACCAAGTGGATACTTATCCCAATTCAGTCCTACATCATATCCTTGTGGGTCGCCATTATAGTCACTCCACCAGTTTCCTTCCATTATTGTCTCATTATACCAATAATTTCCTTGAAATACGTGATCATATACTTGGAAATTCCCTCCTCCATTATCTGTAAAATTATTCCAAAATAATGTGTTATTGAACGAGTTTTCTATATCTATCGCACTGTGAAAATTTCTATAAAATAGATTACTTACAAATACATTATAGTTTGAATTTTGTTTGATCAATATTCCTACTCCTACACCATTCAAAAAACTATTATTTTCAAACACACTCTCCCTTACTTGATACATTTCTAAATTGTTAGTGCGGTTAATGAGATTATTATACATCCTTATATTGCTCACATTGTTAAAATAGCATGAATGCGCAACCATACTGTTATTCTCTATCAGTATATTTGCTGAATCTCTTATAGAGATTGATGCAGGAAAACCACAATCAAACGTATTATTGATTATTTTTGCTGTTGATGTGATGTTCCTTATTATCAATCCCTCTTCTATTATAAAATCACAATTCTTTATCACAAAGTGTTTATCTATGTTCTTTATGTATATTGCAGTATCCCAAGTTGGACTTGTCATCCATCTATTTTGTATTAGATACGGGTTCTCTTTTGTTCCCTCTCCTGGAAATCCATATGTTATGAAGTCATCATTTGAGTCTATGTAGATATAGGTATATAGTTCAGTAACTTCTGTTTCTATTGCTTTACTCTTCCATTCTTTTGCTGGTTTTAAAGGTAGGACTAACAAGATTATACAAACAAACATTGTCAGTCTCTCTTTTCTTTTCATCTCTCTCTTCTTTATATTTCTCTACTTCTCTATTCTTTCCTATATTATTGTACTTTTCTTCTTTAAATATCTCCCTATTCCTTTATGAAATTGTTCTATTTTGTATACTAATCCTTTAGTTTCATATTTAAACCAAAGATATTTATCTCTTGAAACTGGATATTGATAAAAATTGATGTTAGAAGATTGTTAGGATATTATATTCTTAATGCTTGTTTGGACTTTAGAGTGTTTATTACTAAATAATGCTATGTTTTCCTTCTTGGGTGCTGTGGCCCTATAAAGATGTGATGATCAGAACCTTCAGGAGCATCGCTGCCATCTGTCAATGTTCTAAATCTTGATCTATATTGTTCTGTCATTTTATTTTTCCTCCATGCCTTCTTTTGCTATTTTCATGGTTATTTCTCTCATTTGCTCCCATGAGTACTCTTTTTTCATCGGTTTTACATCATCTGGCCACCTTTCTGGCAGAATCAGTCTTTGTAGGAATGGATGATTTTCAAAATATATTCCATAGAAATCATATACTTCCCTTTCATAATACTCAGCTGCTTCAAAGAAGTCAAACATGCTGGGGGTTTTTGGATTTTTCTTATCAACCTTTGTTACTATGAAGTTTATTGGAACTTCTCTTACTTCCTCTTCTATTCTATGTTGGATGTGATAACAAATGTTGAACTCATCTTCCTTCTCATAACCAGTAATGGTTGAGAGGTGATATATACCTGCCTCCTCGTGAAGAATTTTCATCAAATCATAAGCATTTTTCGCGCTCGCTAGAACGTCAAAATGCCCTTCTTCAACCTTTACAACTTCTTCTACGAGTTTTTCTGGTAAAGTTACATTTAAAATACTTTCTAGTTCTTTGAGTTCTGCACTCATAAGAAATCCTCACTTAGCATTTTAGTTAAACTTTATACAGCTATAAAAAAAGCTTCCGCTTCATATATGATTTTAATAATGGTTATTCTAATATTCTATGAGAAGCTAATTTTTAATGAAAATATAGTCATTCCCTTTGAACTTTTCTGGTATTTCCTGTAGATACCACCCTCTAACTTGCAAAGTTAAAATGTCCCCTATCATCCATGGTTCTATATCATATCGTTTGAGTCCTAATTTACTTTCTGATGTCCATACCCCTTCCTGTTCTTTTAATTCCAACCATTGATTGATGGAAAGATAACGTCCAGTATATCTAACTCCGTACGATTTCTCTAGCAGTTCTGGTATCGAATTAACTAGCGTTTGTGCTATTTCCTCATTTTCTTTATCTTGACATTCAGCTATTGCATTTAACACTGCAGACTTTATGTTAAAATTATCTGAAATCTTTGGTTTTACAGGAGTGAAATACTCAAAGGAAGGATTAATCGCATTTTCTTCACAAAGGAAAACCCTCTCTGTTATAATTCTGAATTTAAATCCTCTAGCGATAAGAACAAAGATGTATGCTATGTCAATATTGTTCAGTTTGTATTTCCTTCTAAGTAACCTTATCCCCTCAACTACCCCCACTCTACTTTTAGCTTCTCCTATACATTCATTATCATCCAAAATATCAGGAATTGAGTGTTGGAGATTAGTTAGGAAAAATTGGTTAGGTTTATTAGAAAAATCAATGAAATTTCTTAAAATCTGTGCATTTGCATCTTTCTCTCTTAGCACCATTCTAATAAGCTATAATGGACACAATCTATTTAACTTGTTCGATAATTTTCGAATAAAATAAACAAAAGCTGAACAAAAATCATACACTTAGAATTTCGTCCCAAAGCTTTAGATCTTCTTTAGCTTGTTCAGGATCCAATTTAGATATAATGAAGCCAGTATGAACAAGAACATAATCTCCTATTTCCAAAGCTTCTTCAAGTAATGAAGTATCTGCTTCTCTTCTGACACCAGTAATATCTACCATCACTCTTGTATCACTTACAACTTCACAAACTAATCCTGGAATCGCTAGACACATCTTAATCACATCTCTTGATTTTGGTTAATTAACTCTTTTCATTAAACAATTTATTCTTCCCAAACCATTTCTTCATATGTAGCTGCAACATTACATGTTCCTTCACTGCTTACCATACATGCACCTATAGGATGCTCTGGTCTGCATGCTTTCTTAAATAGTTTATGATACGGCGACCACCG
>CAZJUB010000166.1:0-3403 GCA_964549075.1 uncultured archaeon
GAAGTAAGGCTGAACCACACTTAAATAAAGCATTAAATGATGAAAATGAAGAGGTTAGAAAGGAAGCATCAGAAGCGCTGAAAAGATTAAGGAGGAATGAAGAGTTTAAAGCTAAAATAGCACAGGATAATTTAAGAGAAAAGGAGATAACAGACATTGCTCGAAGAGCTGTGGAAGTTCTTTCGAAATCAAACAATCCAAATTTATTAATTAAAACACTTGAGTCTGAAGATACGTGGGTAAAGATTAAAGTAATCAAATTTTTAGGAGAAGAGAAAAACAAAATAGCTGTACAGACTTTGATTGAATTTTCCAAAGATACTGATGTAGATGTCAGACAGAATGCTATACTAGCTTTAGGAAAAATAAAAAATAAAAGCATTGTAAAACCTTTAAAACAAGCTTTTGAAAGAGAAACTAACTATCATGTCAAAAGTGCAATTAAAACTGCTTTACAGAAGTTAGAGGAAATGGATAAGGAAGAAAGACTAGTACTTGAAGAATCGCAGAAAAAAACTCAAGATTTTGAAGATAGAGAGAGTATTAAGACTGTATCAGAGAGAAAATTGAAAAGAAAAGAGAAAAGACCAGCTGTAAAGAGAAAAAAAAGAACCAAATATCCAGAACTGATTGAAAAATATCCTAATTATAAATATGCAATTTATTTTTTGGAATCAGATGATATTTTTGAAAGAAAAATAGGTTATTCTTTATTTGCACCACTTTTCAATCTTCTCCCTCAAGAACTGCAAGATATTACTTGTAAAGTTTGGATCAATGATAACGAAAAGAGAAAAATGCCTTATTCTTTTGTAAAACACTGTAAAAAGATTTTTAATAAGCAAGTTGAAGAAGATTAGGTACGTTCAAAATTAAAAAAGTTGATTGTTATGCCTGAAGAAGAGCAAGAGCCTACCTTGGAAGAATTGTTGGAACAGCTGAAAAATAAGAATAAGGACATTGTACTTGAAGCTATTGACTCTTTGAGAAAGATGGGAGATCCTAGAGCCATTATCCCTTTATTAGAACTCGAATATCCTTCAATGAAGGAAAATTGGGATTTAGATGATACAATTGGAGCAGCTTTAATTAATTTAGTTCGCAAAGAAGCTTGTATCGATGAACTTCTGAAAGGATTAGAAAGCAAAGTAGAAGGAGTAAGAGAAGATATACTTCAATTGTTTGTATGGGAATATGGGTTTCTAGATATAAGAGGAATAATTCCCTTAACTCTAGCAGTTCTTGAAGGAGATGAGGAATTAAGTGGAAAAGCTAGGGAAACATTGTATTCTTATGAAGCGGAATTTGGAATAGACAAACTTACAGAAATGCTCAGTGAATTTGAGAAGAAGGATGAGGAATCCAGAAAAGCAGTAGAACGTTTTAGAAAAATTAGAGTAAAAAATCTTGTTGAAGAAATTAGTAGAGAATATCGCACTTGGAGAAATGAGCATCCTGATTCGAGAGGAGAACTAAGTACTTGGAATTATGTGTATAAATTAGGGAGATACAAAGCACATGAAGAATTGATCAACTTAATCTATAATTCCGATGAAGAGACAGCAAGTTATGCACTAGGAGAATTACATGGTTTATCAGAAAAAGATTCTGATTCTTCTGTTAGGGAAGCTTGTAAAGAAGCTTTAATGGAATATGAAGAATATCAGAAGAAACTCTATAGTTGATGAGAAAGGAAAAAGCTGATTATTATGGATAAAGAAGAGGAAGAATCTACTATAGAAAACCTACCTAGAAACTTCGAAAAATCAGTATCATTAGAAGAATTAATTGAAGGAATTCGTAGAATTCCTAGCTATAAAAATCTCAAAGAATATGTTAGAGAGATAATTTTGACTGATGATAAAGATAAATTTGGTACTAGTACTCCAATTCAAACTAGTAGAGGAAACCCCCCTGATTCTCCTGCTAGTATGCCTAGAAAACTCAAATCCAAGAAGAGAGAGGAAGAAGAGTTATAAACAAATTTAGTGAAAGTTGATTATTATGGCTGAAGAGCAAGAACCTGCATATTCTGGAGACCTATCTGATTTGTATAATAGATATAAATATGCCACTACATTAGAAGATATTACTGAAGCTTATGGATTTCTTAGCACACTAGAAGATACTGGCATCATTGAAAATCTTGAAGAAAAATTGGTAAAATTGATAGAGGAACGCTATTTGGAGTATGAAGAATATGCTATTAATGGAATCGTAGATATTGAGGAATATGAACCAATATCATTAGAAAGGTGGGCAGAAGTTATCGCAGATCATCTGAAGGATTTCAAGTCAGATAAAGGAATTTCACTTCTAATAAATGGAACTGAAGGAATACCTCCACATGTTTTTTTTGGGTATCGTATTAAACCGTTAACTAGCATCGACAATGAACATGTAGTCCCATTGATAAAAAAGAAACTTGAAGAAGGCATAAATCTCGAACTTATCATAATTTTAGGAAAACTTTGTAGAAAAGAAGCTCTGATAGAATATGATTATAAGAAGATTCTAGAAAGTTTAATTGAAACACTTAAACCTGAAAACATACATCACATAGCTAATCTAGAAGAGAGACATTTTTATGATGGCGACAATATTTTAGAAGGTACTTATACAGATTAGCAGTTAAAAGTTGCCGCAGCAGAATTACTAGGGGAGATAGGAGACAAACGGGATATAAAACGAGCAGTTGATCCATTAATCAAACTTCTTCAAACCTTAGATTCTGACGTTGAAGAAACTTTAGATACAATTTGTACACTAATAGAAAAAATAGCGGATGACCAAACAGTTGAAAGGTTAATTAAATTGTTGAAAATTGATGAAACATATTACAGAAACTTAGCTGTAGGTATGCTGGGGAGGATAGGAAATAAAAACGCAATCGAACCCTTACATAAAACATTAGAAAGAGAAACAACTGAATCTATGAAAACAAAGGTACTGTTTGCGTTAGCTGAGTTAGGAGACAAGAGCATTATACAATCTTTAATTCAGCTTTTAGAAAAAGAGACACAACAATTTTTTTCTTTGATACGAATCTATGAAATTGCTGAGATAGTAGATGCATTAGCGAATCTTCAAGCCAGAGAAGCAATACAACCAATAGAGAATTTCCTAGAGGACATTGAACATGAAAAATACCGTACTTATAAGGAAAGTTTTAGTCAAATTACCTATAAAACACATAGTGAATTATTAGTAAGAATCAGAAAATCATTAGCAACCTTAAAAGCTGAGAAAACCAAAAACCAAAACAAAGGTTGATCTCTATTAGGAAACCTTGGAAGAATTAGCACAAACGTCAATAATGCTACAACTAGAATTTCTGCTAAGTTAGAGCTACATTTTTCTCATTTCATTATACTGCAAGTACTACCTACTTCTAAGAACGAGG
>CAZJUB010000167.1:0-3348 GCA_964549075.1 uncultured archaeon
CGGAACAAACGATTTACACCAAATGACATTGGGATTCAGCAGAGATGATGCAGGACCTTTCATATCAAAATATATGGAAAAAGGAATACTTTCAAGTGATCCATTTGTTTCTATAGAGGAAACAGGTGTAGGACGATTAATGAAAATGTGTGTAGATGAAGGAAGAGAAGCAAACCCAGAACTATCACTAGGAGTATGCGGGGAACAAGGCGGGGATCCACAATCCATAGACTTCTGTTATAGAATAGGTCTTGACTACGTTTCCTGTAGCCCCTTCCGTGTGCCTATCGCTCGTTTAGCAGCTGCACACGCAACTTTGAAGAATAAATGAGAGTTTTACTCTCCCTTTTATTTTTGATTCAATATCGTTTCTAATGTTTTTTTTGCTTCATCATCTTTTCTCTGAATTTCTGGATATCTTTCCAATAAATCCATTTTCCATTCTTTTTTTGTAATTGAATTTGTAAATTTGGGTAAAAGGAGTTTCTCTGCTTCTTTGAAATACTTAGCTTGTTCCATAAATCCAAAGAATATTTCCCTATTATCTTTCTTAGATGATATACCAATAAATGGTTTTTTCTTGTGTAAACGTATTTTACACTCAATATCCCTTTCTCTTAACAATCTTACCAATTTTTGATTTTCTTGTAAAGTAAAACTTTGAGAACATAGGGAAATATCGCTTCCTGACATGTATCCATCCCCTGCATACCAGTGTAAAAGAATATTTGGTGTTATTTCTGAAATAAGAGGTAATATCTTTGTGTTTTTGTTGTTTATTCTCTTGTACCATTTCTTCCATAATTGAAACATTTGAATTGATGAAGAAGTATCAAACCCACATGTCCATTTAGAACTGGGAGAGTTCAGTGGTTTTACATATGTTGTCAAATTTATGTGCTCGTTGAATATGTCTGTAAGGAATTTTACCCATTCTATTTCAAAAATTGACTTATGAAATCTAAGATTAGCAGTATTTGTTCTTTTAATTAGTTTTATAGCATAATTCCAATATTGGATTTCAGTTTCATTTAATAGTTGTTTATTTTTTGCTTTCTCTCTGATTTTATCTATTTTGTCTAGAACTAAGGAATATTCCTCTACTGTAGGATTATTTCTATGTTCATTCTCTCTACTTTGTAATCTTAGTTGAGCATCTCCTAAAACACATCCTAAAATTATCTCTTCTAACTGGTCAGGGATCGGATAGAAAAATTTCCATTGAAAATGATGTCTAACCTTGAACCAATAGGATGATGGAAAAGGAACCTCAATTCCTAACGACGTTATTTCTTTCTTAAACGTTCTCGGGTCACTGTGTATAATCTTCCCTATTAGCTTCAACCCTTTTAATTCTCCAATGTACATTTTTACCAAATCTAATTGTTTCGTGCTTTGCTGGTCTGTTTCCCTAATACTTTCAGTTTGAGAAATTTCCTGATTACTTCTTTCTAATTCTGTTGAGTTTTTTTCTGTATTTACATTCACACTATTATTAACTGAAGATATATTTAATTCTCCACATTTTTCTTGGTTATTCTTGCCTAGAATTATTGTTCCTATCTCACAATCAGAACTGCGTTTATAGATCCCTTCTTCAATGAAGTATTTTCCCAAATCCGGGAAATTATTGTTAATTTCTGTTAATAGAGTGTGTGCAAGTTCTGGAGAAATGAAGAAACGTTCAGCAAATCGATTTACAGAAACTTGGATCTCAGGTGTAATTTTACTGATAATGTAATTGAGAAGTTTCAGTTTATACTCATCGTATTCTTTTTGAGATAAATCTTCTTTCACAATTTCTCTTCTAGTGTGATTAGAAGTCTGTTCTTCAGTTTCAGATTTATTTGTTCTGAAGAAAAAATCAATGAGCTTATCAGGTTGATTCTGTTCGCTTTTCTTTAAGTATTTTAGAAATACCAGAATTAGCAGGAAGAGTACAGGTAGTGGAACAATATTGATGAGTGCAGTTCCAAAACCATTACCTACCAAATAGACTAGGAGCATTCCGCATGAAGGAAGATAAAAAACGGAAAGAATTATTCCTAAAAACTGTGTTACTTTGAATAAATCCCTATAGAACGTAGGTGTTGTTATCAGAAATAACGTTGATAGAGCTACAAAACTTGAAACATAAACACAACCTATGAAGAGGAAAAATCCCCATTTTCCTATATTATTATAAAGAAAATAATTGGAAAATCTATCAAGAAAAGTATATTCGTCCACAGTTCGATTAAGTATTAAGACTTTGTAAACAAGATAACAAAGGGAAAGAGGGAGTAAACTTAGTTTAAAGAAAGATTCTTTTGTTTTTAACCACCAATTCTTGGGAAAGCGTATAATCTTTCTCCACCATTTTGATTCTCTTTCTCTCTCATGTATCAGCTCTCCTGTTTCTCTCTTCTTTGCTATCCTTCGGCTAAAGAATAAGCCAAAAAAGAGTAAGAGAAAACCATATTCTAAGTACAAGATTGTTGATTTTAAAGGAGATGAAAGATTACTAGTATATTCTTCTGAAGGATTAAATGGATTAGTGTGCTCTGAATCATCTGATAAACTATCTAAAGAGTAAAAGAGATTACTTAACGTAATATCTGCTCCATCACCATATATTACTAAAGTAACTGAGATTCTAGACAGATTAGAATAAAGTGTCTTGTTATCACAAAGAGTAACATACTCAGAATAAGAAAGTTGATTATTAAAAACTGTTAGTAAATCAACTTGCATAAGAATATCAATTTGTCTAACAGCAGAACCAAACTCATTTACTAGAGAAAAGGAAAGAGAAATGTTGCATTGTATATGGTCTGGCGAGATTTTGCAATAATCTTGAAAGGTAAGTATCAACGGCTCAGTGATAGAAGTAGAATGATTTTCTGTTTCTGCCAGTACCCTCTCTACCTTCCCTTGTTCTTGAAGTTCTGGTAAAGGAAAAATATTGACATAACTAGAGTTGAGAAGATAGAACACTCCCTCCTCTTCTGGATTCCCGTAGATCCTAAAAACTAATAATTCATCTGAATCTGTTGAAAGAGTTTTGACTGATATTATCAAAGGAAGAGAAGGTTGATTTTGGGTGATTATCTCTCCGGAATCTACAATTTTCTCACTAAGCCATATTTCATAGTTTATTGTAGTTGCTAGAGAACAATGATATCCATAATCTATCCCTAGTTCTAAAATCTGTTCACCATAACTAGCATTTGGTTTAAGTGGAGATAAATCAAAATTATGAGTAAACTCATTCTTGTTCCATCCATAATAACAATACATGTTTTCAGGGAGAAAATCTTCATAATTTATTCCTCTTCCAGAAAGTTGAATGCTAGAAAATTCTACCTC
>CAZJUB010000168.1:0-3346 GCA_964549075.1 uncultured archaeon
ATAAAGATACAATAGCTATACTGAGAAATAGAGGGTGGTGATAAGGAAAGGATAGGAAAACTACTTTTTTAGAAACGAGGGAATCCCTCTATTTCCTCTTTTTAATAAAATCCCAAAAAATTTGGGGAATCTTACCACCTATGTGGTTCCCTTAGCTCGTAAATTGAGCTTCCAGTTTTTATTTTAAGCGAAGATATTTTATATTCATTTCACTTACATATAATGAAAGTAAAATCATTAACCATATACCAATGAGGAAAGGTAATAGTGGGGATAGACTATGTTAGATATTGAAGAGCTTCAAAGAAAACGCAAGAAAATATTCGACAATAGAAAAAATATTTCAAGTATTGTAGAATTGAAGGAATACATTAGTGATTTGGAAATTGTTTCTGCTAACGAGAAATCAGATGAGATAGCTAACTTAGTTGAGGAATTAATATCTAATATTGAAACCATAGCTGATAGAGATTCATATTTCAAACTTTATTTGATCCTTTTTATGCAAATCTATTATTTTGAAAGTAAATTGCATGAATCCGAATATTTGTTAAAAAGGATGAAAATCATTGCAGATGAAACCAAAGATATCGAAAAGAATGTTATTTGGATGAAAAATCAATATCTTATATATCAATTAAAAGGGGAAAAAGGGAAAGCAAAAGAGAGAATCTCTACATGTATGAAATTAATGGAGAAAAAAGAGGAATCATATGAGAAAACCTATTTTGAAACTTTATATTCATATACAATATCTGTTTTATTCGAAAGTAAAAAATATTCAGATGCAATTGAAAACATTGAGAAATGTCTTCAATTTTATTATAGAAGTTACAATGTTTTAGGATTAATCAAAGTTATATATCTGCTGTTAAGATTGTATTTTCTAGCTGGTGAGAAAGATAAAGTTAACAATTTATTTGATTGGATATTGAAAGAAGAGAAGATACAAGAGAAGATATCAGTCTCCCAGTCCATCACATTATATTGGGTTTTGGGTGTAGTTGCTTCTATAAATCTACAGATAGACGAATCAATAGAGTTTCTTACCAAGGTCTATGAAAGAATCAATGAAACTTATTCTCAAGAACAAATGTTGTACGAATACGTGGAAGTTTTAAAACTTCTTAGTCGTTCTTATGCATATAAAGGGAATTTTCAGAAAGCTTATGATTTTATCATCGAACTACTAAAATTTATGGATACAGATTTTTGCAAACAAAACTACATATCCTGGAGATTAAAAAGAGTATACTTTACAATTCACTATACTCTGCTTTTTATTTTTGTTCAACTAAAAACTCGACTTCAAGATTTGGAAGATGAGAAATTGAAGTTAGTATACGAATATACAAAGGCACTAATAGAAAAGTCTCAATTTTCAGAAAATCTCCTTCTTAGCTCCTCTTTTAGTGATGAGAAAATAAAAGAAATCACAGAAAAAGAACAATTACAAACTGATGAATTTCATTTAATTATTCATCAACAACTAATTTCATTGGAAGCTCATACGCTATCAGAAGAGACAATTGACAAATTGAATGTTCTGAGAAATTATGTTCATTCCCCCCTTTATGCAGACATCTTAATAGGGAAAATCCATTTGTCTATGGGCGATTTTGAGCAGTTCAACAGAATAGTCACTAGTATAGTACAAAACAAGGAAAAGGCTGATACACCGGTTTTAATAATGTGGATAAAATTATTTGAACTGCTAAACGAGTACATATTGGAAGGAGGAAGTGAGAATAATCTAAACAGGTTTACTAAATTAGAAAAACTATGTAGGAGTAATAATTTCCATAAAATGGCTGACGAAGTAGTACTGTACCAAAAACTAATAGCGTCCTCTAGAACATTAAATAATTCCAGAGAAAGATTTAAACAAACAATACTATTTGATATATATGATAAAAGTTCACAAGAAATGGTTCTAGAATATCTCGATATAGAGAGAGATTGATAAATAAAAATAAAAAGAACAGCTAGTTATAAGCTAGCTATGGATGCCAGAGAGGTGGCAATTCATTTGGATCACTTGGGTCAGGATCATACATTTTTATCACTCTTTGGAAAGGTTGACATATAAGCGAAAGTAAACTAAAAGAAACTAAAGGAAATTTTCTGCCAAAGAAGAAAATTAAAACCGCTATATTCGAGCTTAATTTTGGTGCTTATATATCTAGTAATAGTATCTTTTTTAGTGAATCACTATCCCTATTGGTTCTTCTGAGGAGAGTTTTATGGCAAAGACGAAGAATCTTCCCTCAAGTAAATACAGATATAATAAAAGCAGTGAAAGTAAGAAGAAACGATTAATCAAGAAAATTTTACCTTGGTTTTTCGTTGTTCTTGTAGGTCTAATTGCTTTCATATTTCTCTTTCCTGAATTGCTTAAGATTCTACCTTTTGAATCTCTTATTGTTCTCGCAGAATTCTCAGAGAATGTCTCTTTAGCATTGAAAGGATTCTTTGTAACGATATTTACTAATACAGTTGTACTAATCTCTATCGCAGGGCTAGTTATTCTATTAATTCTTATCAAGTTCTTACCTTTCTATCCAGTAGATGATGTTAATTCTCAAACTCAGAAGAAGCTGTTTCTACCTTTCTACAGGAAAATTGGTATAATCATAGTTTCTTCAGCTACCAATGATTCTAGCAACATAATTTCTGTAAATTCGTATGCCAATCGTGTTCACCAGGCGTTCATCAGTTGTTTATCTATGAAGAAGAGAGAAAGGATGCTAGCAGTCTATAAACACAACACAGGAGTAAGCTTATTCTTTCCTGTAGCAACAAAAGGTTGGCTCAAGAACAAGGTAGAAGAAAAGCTAGAGAGAGATATAGTCTTTGTGTCAAATTCCATAGAGACGCATTATGACTGTAGAACAAAGACCTTAACAGGAGAACAAGCTCGAAGTATGATCAAAACGCTCAACCAGATGAAGTCTAGAAGTAAGATAGAGTTTTCAAGAGAGTTAATTACTAAATTTAATTTAACAGACCAGATGTATAATATTCTCATAAGAAATGAAATAAAAGATTCTTGTTTCATTATTAGAACAGCTAAAAGAAGAAAAGATGCAAAACAAGTGAGTTTTAATCTACTATTGCTTGCTGAAGATAAGAAAACCGAATCATTTATTCTGAATGCAAGTGGTTTAGGGAAGAAGAAAAGAAGAATGCTCCCCCCAACTAAAGCCTTCAACAAACTAGTTTTCTCTCCTGTAAGAAACAGATATTCAGTTGATATAGATGATATCAGCACTTTGGTGCACATCCCTCACACCTATCGAGGAGGATCTTTACCAACTCAATCTAAAGATCTCTCTACAGATATCTC
>CAZJUB010000169.1:0-3300 GCA_964549075.1 uncultured archaeon
CAGTTCTCATCTGAGCTTCGGAATAAACATTGATATTATATCGCTTCATTTTTTCCCGAAAATGTAAAGCAACAGAAATGAAACAAAGCAAATAGATCACTAAAAAAGATGTATTATTTATAATTTTATTTTACTAAAAAACAGTAAGAATTTGTAAAGAAGAGGAAATAAGAAGACACCTTTCTAACTCTTCAGTTAGAATTAATTGCAGTATAGTGAAAACTACAGTATATTTCATTTGAAAGCAACAGCCTTTTGTTAATTATATAAGACTAAGGATATTTTTGAGATATACTTATAAAACTCAAATACATAAAATAGTTAGTTTACAAAACACATACAAACAGGGAAAGAGAAAATGTCTTGGAATGATTTTCTTAGAGAAAGAGAGTCTCTTCAATATGGAGGAGAAATGTACAAAAAAACAGTGACTAGATATTTGCAGACGCATGGATACTCGCTTAAAAGCTCATCTACACAAGAAGGTCATTTAGCTGATTTGATAATGGAAAAGAAAAACAGTCCTGATTTATGGGTTGAAACAAAAGACACAACAGCATCAATTTTTGAAAAAAAATTTAAAAAAGAAATATTACAGTATTTGATTAATTGGCTTGTATTACCTGAAAATAAGAGATTTCAATTTGCAATATTTGCAGAAAATCTTAGAAAAAAAGATGAAACTAAACTAATTATATCTCTATTTGCCAACAAAAAAGAATCAATGAAATGGGTTTTTGATTCCTATGAAAATAATTTGGAAAAAGAGCACGTGAAGATTCTTAATGAAGCAAATAATGAGGACATGTTTAACTTCTTAAAATCTATAGAAGTCAACTTAGTTAATGGCTATGAACTGGATATAATAGTATCTAAAAGAGAAAAAGACCTAAAAAGAGCTCCTTCATACAAAGTGAATGTACTCTATGATGAAGTAAAAGCAAGAAGGCTACCATTAAAATCAAGATCAAAACTTACTATTAATTTTCTAGGATTAGATTTTCCTAACGAATACTGGGAAATAACTTCAAGATTCAAAAGGAAAGGTAACCTTCTAAATTTCTTTAAGAACGAAGGTCTTAGATTTCCTTCCTTCAGTTTTTCAGCATATGAATCAAAGAATCCAATAATAAGAACATTTGAAACTGATATCTCTGTTTTTGAAAAATGTTATAAGGATGAACCAATTAAGAGAAAAACTGACGAATTAGATGAAAATAAGATTATATGGCTCTTAAAAGATCATTTCAAAAGTTTCATGTACTGCAAAGGACTAAAGGAATTCAAAAACGATTATTTCTTCCCTTATAGAAACCTAAGCGTAATAAAAGAAGAGGACAATGAACCTATATTCGTTAGTGGTCCCAAAGGTCCTAAAGAAGTTACCACAGTTAGATTCAAAGACGGAGTTTACAATTTTGTTGAGCATCACGGTATACATGCTGATATAGGTAAAATAGATGATGATTATGGATTGTTCATATGGCCGAAATTCATATTCACATTGGATGGTCAGATTAGAATAACTGGTGAAGCTGCAAAAAAAATATCACAGAAATACCTGAATCCCATATATAACAGAAATAGTAATAAGAGGAGTGAACTGAATTTTTGGGAATTCTATCTTACAAATACTAAATTTTATAGAGAACCTCAAGAATGGATGAAGGTCTTCAAATTGATCTCATTTATTAAAGAAGAATTTAATTGGTCATCAAAATCAGTACCACTAGGCTCTCATACACTAATCAATTTCATGGATGATGAAGAAGATGAATCTTAACTACATTCCAGAACCATTTTTGTATTTCAACAACAATAAAAAATGTATAGATCCAAAAATAGGATTATTAAAACATGGTCCAAATGGTCTAACTGAGGATAATCAGGAGATTCAACTTGGAGTTGTTGGCTCGATTAATTCAATTATTGAAACTAAGCTCTTCCTGAATAGATTAGAAAATGGTATACAAGGAGTAGAGTTTCCTGATACAAGAATAAGAGGTATTGATTTTCCTGGAGTTGATAAAGGACTACCTTTAGGATATTATTTCAAATTTGATGAAGCCTATAGTGAATCTATTCCTAATGATATCTTAACATTGATGAACTCAGATGAAAAACGAACTGTAAAAATCACAGAAGCTGCAAAAGCATTTGAGCAAGCATTAAAAGATTTAAGTGGTATCCATCCAACACCAGATATTGTCCTCATTTCTATACCTGAAGAGATTTTAAATAACTGTTGCAATCCTCTCTTCAAGCAGAGAAGAATAAAATTAATTGATAGAACATATGCAGACTTAAACCGTCTTTCAAAATTACCTGATGATTTGAAACCTATACTTATTGATTTTCACCATTATCTAAAGGTAATCAGCTATGAATTGAATCTTCGAACTCAAGTACTACAGCATACAACAATCAATTTTGCTTCGAATCGACAAGATCCTTCAACTATTGCTTGGAACTTTGCAGTAGCGAATTTTTACAAAGCTACAGGAACTCCATGGAAACTTGCTGATCTACAACCAGAAACTATCCATGTTGGTATATCTTTCTATAACGACATAGGTAGTGAATCAAAACCAGTAGTACGTGCAGCCATTGCTCAGGTCTATATGAAAACAGGAGATTCTCAGATAATCAGGGGAATAGAGATTCCATTGAAGGAAGAAGAAGATCGAGTTCCTTGTTTAACTGAAGAACAATCGAGTAATATACTTAAACAAGCTATCTCTCTTTATAAAAGGCAACATGACAATAAATCACCTTATAGAGTTATTTTGCATAAGAAATCTCCTTATTCAGAAGAAGAGATGACTGGTTTTCAAGCCTCATGTGAAGGAATAGTGAAAAAAGATTTCATTCATATCTACGAAAGGACAAATCTTAGGATTCTTACACCTTCTAAATACCCAGTAATAAGAGGTACAGTTCTCTCAAACAAACACAAGGGTAAAGAAGAAAATTATATTTATACCTATGGCTACATTCCTGCTTTCGCAACATATCCAGGAAGTAGTGTCCCAAGTCCTATTAGGGTAGGATTTGAAAAAACTGACTCTTCAGCGGAACAAATTTCATTAGATATTTTAAACTTAACCAAACTAGATTGGAATTCAGCCAAGTTTGCATCAAGACTTCCAGTTACTGTTTCAGTCTCCTCAAAAGTTGGAGAGATTTTGGGAGAAATGAAGCTTTATAAAACTGAAGTTGATCCTCCTGCTTCTTATTCCTATTACATGTAATACTGCGTTTTCATTACTATGCAAAGAGGATATCCTTCCAAGAACGAGG
>CAZJUB010000170.1:0-3237 GCA_964549075.1 uncultured archaeon
TAAGCCATATTGGACAACAGAAGATGTTGAATCTATTGTAAACCAGCTTACTGTCATTGTTGTTTTAACATCGTGTTGCCAAGAAAGATGCAGATAACGTACCGCAAAATCATTTTCAGCGTATGCACTGAAAGAAATTGAGAAAGGAACCAAAAATATTAGAAGTAAGATTGCTGATGTAATTTTTACTTTTAGCTTCATAAGTCTACATTGATATTTTTGTTATAAGTGTTTTTCTTAAACTTTTAAGATAAGAAAATTTGGAAAATTAGATAAAACAAAACTATCTCTTATTTTGCTTCTTTAGCCATTGCTGCAGCAGAGAGTTTTCTTCTTAATCTTCTATTGGATACAGCTTTACTTGTTCTTCGAATAGCCCAAAAAACAAGTCCTACTACTAAACCAACAATTCCCATAGTTAAAAATACACTAACAATTTCAGGGATAAAAATTGGAGCCATTTTCTCAACACCTACAAAAAGTGTTAATCAAACGTTTTTAAATATTTGCTTTGTTAGTTTTCATTCTCCCAACTTTAATATAGCAACTTAATCTCTTTTGACTTCTCAATACTTACAAGAACTCTCTTTTCATCATTCTTAAGAATTAGAAAACCTTCTTGATCTATCCCTTCACAGACCATCTCTTTATCTTTATATATGTGATTTTTTCCTTTGTTGAAAAGAACTTGGTTTAATTTTTGAATGATTCCTTCAACTTCCTTTTCTTGAAATAATTCTAGATTTTGTAAAATATTGTGTATGATCTTCTCTTTCATGAGATTCAAATCTATCTGTTTTTTCACTTCATCATATAAACTTGTAGCTAATAAATCTGTAAATTGAGCGAAATCCTCTGTAATGACATTTACATTTATACCAATACCAATCAACAGAAAATTGCATTTTAAACTTAAAACTTCAAGAAGAATCCCACCTAATTTTCTTTTTGATATAACAATATCATTTGGCCACTTGACTTTCACTGAGATTTCTGTTAATTCTTCTACAGCTGTAACAACACTTAAAGCTGCAATATAGTGGATTAATCGCATCTGAACTGAATCTAGAGAACCATCAAATGGAAGAACAAAAGTTCCATAAAAACCTCCTCTTGGTGAATACCAGCTGGAATCATCTCTTCCTCTTCCTGTAAGTTGTTTATTTGCTATAATGATTATTACTTCAGGAGAGTCTTCGTTGATATGAGTAGTAACAACATCCATAGTCGATGGTATTGAATCGTAATTTACTGTTCTAGCTTTCCCAAGAATGAATCTCAATAAAATCACTGAATATATCTGTCAGTTAAATAATGTAAAAGAAGATTAAAAATCTACTTACATACGAAGGAAAACATATTTTTATTAGAGTTATATAGCTATAACAATGTCTGATAAACAGAGCAATCCTTCCAAAAAAACAAAAAAAGACAAATTTTTTGAATTAGAAGCTAAAAGAGAGTTGATCAAACTAGGTGGAGGAAAAGAACGAATAAAAGCTCAACATAGTAAAGGAAAATTAACTGCTCGAGAACGAATTGATTTACTTGTTGACGAGAATTCATTTATTGAACTAGATGAATTTGTCACTCATCAATCTGATAAGTTTGATCTAGCTTCAAATAGACCTCTTGGGGATGGCGTAGTAGTAGGACATGCGACTATAGAAGGACGCTCTATTTATCTATATAGTCAAGATTTCACAGTTTTTGGAGGGAGTTTAGGTCGAGCTCAAGCAACAAAAATTTGTAAATTGATGAATCTTGCTTTGCAATCAGGAATACCTATTATAGGAATATTGGATTCTGGTGGCGCTCGTATACAAGAAGGTGTGGCTTCTCTAGCTGGATATGGGGATATTTTTTATAGAAATACACAAGCTTCTGGAGTTATACCTCAAATTTCAATCATATTAGGTCCCTGTGCAGGTGGAGCTGTTTATTCTCCTGCTTTAACTGATTTTGTCTTAATGAACAGGTCAAACTCATACATGTTTGTAACTGGTCCTGAAGTCGTTAAAGCTGTTACTGGAGAAGAAGTCTCTTTTTATGAATTAGGAGGAAGTGAGATTCATTCTGAGAAAACAGGTACGTGCCATCTAGTTGGAGAGACTGAGGAAGAGACTTTAGAATTAGCAAGAAAACTCTTATCATATCTCCCATCAAATAATCTAGATGATGCTCCTTATAATCACGAAGATTTCAAGATTAATGATCAGTCAATATTAAGAGAGATTATTCCTCAAGTTGATAATGAACCATATGATATGAAATCTATAATTTTAACTGTTATAGATGCTGACAGTTTTCTTGAGCTTCAAGATAGTTGGGCTAGAAACATAATAACTGGCTTTTCAAGAATAGAAGGAAAGACTGTTGGGATAATTGCAAACCAACCATTATATTTAAGCGGATCAATAGATTTCAATGCAGCGGACAAAGCTTCTCGTTTTATCCGTTTTTGTGATTCTTTTAATATTCCTATTGTTACTTTTGTAGATGTACCAGGATTTTTACCAGGTGTCAAACAAGAACATGAAGGATTGATACGACATGGGGCAAAACTCCTTTTTGCATATGCAGAAGCATCTATTCCCAAAATATCTGTTATCGTACGAAAAGCATATGGTGGTGCTTATATTGTCATGGGTTCAAAACATCTCGGGGCAGATTTTAATTTAGCTTGGCCAACTGCAGAAATTGGAGTGATGGGAGCTGAAAGTGCGAGTAAAATCCTATACAAGAATAAATTAGAAGATTCAGAAAATTCGGATAAAATTCTTAAAGATTTTACATCAAAATTCAAAGAAGAATTTGCCAATCCCTATCAAGCAGCAGAATTAGGATATATAGATAAAGTGATATTACCTGAAGAATCTAGAAAACTAATTGCTCAAAACTTGAAAATTTTAGAAACGAAATGGGTCGATGTTCCAAAAAGAAAACATGGTTTACCGCCATTCTAGGCTGACTTTTGGTTAGGATATTCTTGTATAAACTCATCTCAGGATAAAATTGGTTAAAGTTAGAGCGCTGTGGCTATACTTGAATATAAGTTTTTTTTCCTTATATACACATAGAATTTTTTAACCATAAAAGGAGATGTCGTTTTTATTTTACTTCCTAAATAACTAGTTAATGTATAAGAAGTCAGAAAAAATAATATAGATTCATGAAAATACCTTATATAAGAAACACTATGAAAAGAGAAAATCTATTAAACAAGGAGGGGGTAAC
>CAZJUB010000171.1:0-3217 GCA_964549075.1 uncultured archaeon
TTGAGGCGAAACGGTTCAGTCGAAACTGGGTCTCGTGACGATGCAAAAGTCGTAAAGGGAAGTACTGCGGTACTCACCTCGATAAACAAGGTATCCGTAGGGGAACCTGCGGATGGATCACCTCCTACGTTTGGGTTCCTTCAAGGAACCCACAACCCTTATTCTCATCATTCTTCTGTAACTGAAGTTCTCTCGGGGTTCCTGTATTCTTTGGAGGTTCTTTTCGTTTACATCAAAATTTTTACTTTATATAATCAAAATCAACTTATTTATTATGGAACCTGATTCCGATCTTGCATATTTGATAGGTGCTTTAAGAGATGGTTCGATTTATTATTACAAGAAGAATCGGTCATATTATGTTCTATATTACCAAAAGTATAAATCATGGTTAGAGCAATCAATAGGAAGAAGAATCAAGGCACTTTTCAATGTGAACTATCGAATAGATGAATACAAGAAGGGACATTTCAGATTACGATTGTCAAATAAAAAACTATACCATTTATTTAGAAATGATTATGAATTTCCAGTGGAAGGGAAAACACAAATCAATTGGACAATACCAAAAAAAATTTGGAATGCGTCAAATGAAGTAAAAATTTCATATGTTAGAGGATTTTTCGATACAGAAGGAGATGTTTCCCCCAATTCGAGTAATACAAAATATATAGGTATTAGTCAAAAAAATATCAAAGTTTTGAAGGAAATAAAATCAATCCTTACTGAATTAGGAATATATACATCTAAGGAGCATATTATTGATAGAAAAAGCAAGACTTACAGAATCTCTATTATTGGTAAGAAAAATATTAAAAAATTCTATTCAATTGTAGGTTCAGAACATCCTATTAAAAAAAAGAATATTCAATTGATAATCAAAGAATAGTTTTCTGCAATTAATTTATAGAACTCCATTCATAATTGGAGTCTTTAGTACAACAGTTTGTTGTCACATTCTTTCTTGAGGTGTTTTAATAGTTTCTTTCAATTATTATGTTAACCTTTCCTCAAGAGTTGAAAAACATGATAAAAATGTATGATCCTGATGATGGTGATGATGATATAGGACCTCCAGTTTGGTTCCCAAACTAAAAGGTCTAACAATTTTTATTTTTCATGAATATTTCTCTAGTTTATATATCAATCTGGTTATTATAGTTTGAATGTGATGAGATTAGAAGAAGTTAAAGAAAGCATTAGTAAGGTAGAAACAAATGAAGATTTAGTAGAATTAATAAAAAATCTTAGAGTTTTATCATCTAATGAAAAATCAAATTATGTTCTAGAACTGATAGAAAAAACTATAGATATAAGTAAAGAAATGGGAAATGAAATTACATTAATCAACCTATTTGAACTAAAGATTAAGCAATTGTTTCATATACCTCAGCAACTAGAAAGTGCGACACGAATTTTGGAAGAAATGTTAAACCTGTCAAAAAGGGTAAAATACCAAGAAGGCTTAGCATTGGCATATTCTACCAAATGGGGAATTGAGAAATATAAAGGAAATAAGGAACAAAGCTTACAAGCAATGAAAAAATCTATTGAAATTGTTGAAAAAATAGGAAAGAGAGATCCATACGTTTATCACATCTGCAAATATACTTATGGAATAGAAATATGGTTAGAACATCACATGATAGAATGTGTAACAATATTCGAGGAGTGTATTCCATATTTCTATAGAAATGGTTTCAATAGAGGTTTTATTCAATCTCTCGGAATTTTAAGTGTGATTTATTCAAAAATCCAAGATGTAAGAAAGCTTGATGAATTAAGTAAGATTGTCTTGAGCGATAGGACTTTTTTTAATAAACAAAGTGAAGACATTCAAGCTATGGTGTTTTATTTTATAGGAATAAGTCAGATTATTCAATATGACTTGGAATTTGCACAGATTCACTTAAAAGAAGCCTATATAAGATGGAAAAGATTACAGAAAAAAAGTAGTTATTATTATTACTATTATATCAGGTTATTATCACATATTGCTACAGCTCAAGCTTTGAAAGGAGGTTTGGCAGAATCATTCTTAACTTTAAGAGAAATTAAAACTCTTCTTGAAGATGAACATTATCTTGATAATCTTGACCACCATAGTAAAAAGCAAGTTCCTCATACTGCTAATTTAATAAAATTCTATGTTTATTCTCGAAAATATGAGTTTGACAAAGATGACATGGAACCATTAATTATGAAAATTATCGAAGGATTGAAGGAACAGTATAGTAATCCAATAATGTTAATAGAATTCTTACTAAATGCAAAACTATCAATATCACAATTAGAAAATATCAAAATAATAGAAAATGTAAGTATTTTACGTGTTCAGCACATTATTGAATATTTAATAGAAAAACAAAAAGCAAAGGGAGAGAAAGAAGAGAAGCTCAATACAATGGGTTTAATAAGCATTTTGAGAAATCAAAAAGAGATCACTAAGACAAGTTTTACTGAAAAAGCATTTTCTGATCTTCTAATTGCTAAAGAACTATATTCAATAGATGAATTTGATGAAATTCATCTTTTACTTAATAAATATAAAAATAATCTAGAGAAAATTGAAGTCCTAGAATTAAAAATATTCATGGATGCGTTTATTCAAATTGGAGAATTCAAAAATGGAAATCCTTTAGCTCCAGCATTACAATACGTCTCAATTAGAAACTGCAAAGCTTTTGGTTTTACTAAACTAGAGCATATATTAATTAAACATCAACAGAAAATGTATGAATTTGCATTTAAATAACAACTCAGGGGATCCCACACCCCTTATTCTCATTCTTTCTTCTGTAGATAAGTAGTCTCGGGGTTCCTGTATTCTTTGGAGGTTTTTAGTTGTCTTAAAAATTTATTCGATGAAATAATGCTTTATAATACGTAAATTCATTTAAATACGCGATAAAATTGGTTGGGGATAAATTTCTTGTTGGTTTTTATAGAAAGCTTTGGATATTTTTATGAATGAGAATGAACTTTTCTAAATTCAGATTTTTCGCTTTAGCATTTGTAACTATTGTTATCTTTAGTGTGATGCCATCAGTTCAGAGTAACAATAAAATTGACCCCGGGTCTATTTTCTTCTTTGATTCATCAATTTTGGAGGAACATGCACCTATTGCAATTGAATCTGATGAAGATTTTCTCTCTTTTCCTGGTTCAGGTACTATAAAAGATCCTTATCTGATTGAGAATTACAATATCACCTCAA
>CAZJUB010000172.1:0-3188 GCA_964549075.1 uncultured archaeon
TTAATCTTCTTTTGGCAAGATTGAGTAAATTTTTAATCATCAGTTGTTTACGGTTCATTGAATGTATATAAAATGAGTAAAAATATAATCAATGCAAAAATTAGTCAGAATTTATTTCTATGGTTACTTTATCCTTTAGAAGTTTCAAAAAATCAATATTTAGACACAAGCAAATTGTCATTAGTTGCTAAATATATCCTTAAGTGTATTGAGATGAAAAGTAGTTGTACTGTTGCTGTTATATTTGATGAATTTAATGAACATGAGGAAGAGAAAATTCTATTTGAAATATTTAATTTAGCAATTGAAGGATATCTTAAAACAGGTGTAGATGATTGATTCACTATAGATTAATTTATTCTCTCAATTAGATTTAGTTTCCCATATTCCTTTTACCCATACCTTCTACCATTAGCATTTTATCCTTGTTTCCTTTAATTCCTCTCAGAATACGTCCTCCTTTCTCATATTGAACTTTCTCGTCTGTAGGTAAAGCAGCTTCTCTTTGAGGAAACATAGAAAGCAGGATATTAAAGACGAAATCTTTGATTCTACCCATAATTGTCTGAGTCTAATTGTAAAACCTTCTATATAAATCAAACCTAATAATTCGTTGGTCACTTTGCAAATTTTAAATAAGCAGAAAATACATAATTATTATTTAATAGGAAGAGGTTTGCTGTAAATGGAATATGAGAAGATCCTTCAAGATGTTTTCATGATTAGGAAGATACTTGTAGTTCAACATGAGCAATGCTTACCTATATTTGAGATGGATTTGAACAGTCAAGTACAGTTAGATCCATCTATTATTTGCGATATTTTGGAAAATCAGGATCCTCTTCAGGTAGAAACAATTGGTACGATCGAAAATATTCGTTTGATAAAATATTATGGTTTTGTTGTGTATTGTGCAAACTATAAAGCATTTTCAGCTTATCTGTTTTGTGAAAGAGAATTGTTGAGCGATCTTGGTTTGAAAACTGAAAATCTTGTTCAATGGTTTGATCTGTTTTTTGGTTTTGATAGTGCAGAAGGAGACTATTCAAAAGAATTTTCAGATTTTTATAAGATAAGTATATTAGATAAAATTACTCATCTCTTCAGTTTATGGCTTCTATATCCATTGGAAATAGATTTAACGCAATTAGCAAAAATAGAAAGTGAAAGTAAACTATTAAGGGATATTTTAGCACACTTTGCAGAACATAAACAAACATCAATAATGAGAATGATGAATGAACTAGATAACTATACTCACAAAGAATTGTTAACTTTAGTCTTTAAACTGGTAGAAAAAGAATTCATTATTACAGCGACTTCAGACCAATTTACTAAAACCTTTTTTGAATTAGATAAAAAATGAAAACAGTATTTACGTACGATAAAACTACATTATTTTGAATAACAAACTTCTATTTAGTACTTTACATAAGTATAAATATATTTTTTCAGACTGTTTAGAAGGAGATTTGAATCTGTAAAGAGGTCTAAAATTGAGGAAATTAGGGGATATTTATAGCAAGAAACATTTCTTAGTTTACTTAGTTATCTTATCAACTTTATTTAGCAGTTATTCAATAATTTCAACTTCTAATGTTCAAGCTAATTACTCTCATATACCTTCAAATTTAGATTTAATTCCGCATTCAAAAATTCAAAATCAATCACCTTCTGATGATTATTTGAGTATTTATAATTCAGTGACTAATGTATCCAATTCTGGATCAAATTTTGTTGCTCACGACCATTTAAACGTCGAACAAGATTTAAGTTTAAATTTCACATATAATGACCTTGAAGATGGTTTTACTGCTGATTATACTATCTCCTCAATATCTGGTTATTCAGATGAGTTTCTAAACTATGGTATTCAAGAAATCAGAGCTAAAAAAGACTATTACACTATTGAAGATCAATATGATGATTATCAAATAATTCTTCAACCTCTTTTCTATATAGCTCAAGGATTTGAAATACCTTGGTCTAATGCCTCATTCTATGGCGCTTTACTTAATCTAGATGCTATAGGTGGGTCTGCTCATACAGGAACTAACGAAATTGAATTGTTTGTAGTAAAAGCAAATGAAACAACTGGTTTACCAGACCTTAGTACCCGTTTATCTAATGAGCTCAACGGACCTTATTCAAGAACAAATCCATTACCAGCTCCAGGCAACACTGTATTTTATGATTTTGAAGACACAATACTAAATCAAGGATTATATTATGTTGTTATGAATCTTACCAACTCAGACTCAACAGCTTCTAAAAAATTTGCTTGGAGCGGACACTTAGAAAGCAGTGGTTCTGGAGGAGATACTTACTACTATTTCAATGATACTGATACTTGGTCTTTAGAAGAAATAGATCATACTTTATCAGTCCAAGTTCTTCCTTGTGATGAATATGGAGTTGCAAGAATTTTTGAAGATTTGAGTGAGATATCTCTCCAAGATAATACTATTACAATTCAATCTTTTACAGATTCTATCAGCTCAACAGGATTACATCATTTAATTTCTGATACTTCAATTGAAGTTGATCTCATCAATAAATATACCTTTTATCAAGAGAAAATTGCATCATCTAGTTTTTCAGCTTACAACTCAACATTTGATTCTTATTCTATTGACTGGAATTTCACTTGGACTATTGGTGTTGTAGACTACTCTCCTTATTCTACTTTAAACAGATCTCAACTTCTATTTGTACCGAATGATTGGTATCTCTCGCCTACAGCTCAAAACAATTCCTCTCCCATATATCCAGTTATATTGACTTCTGAGGGATACGAATTCTATCTAGGTGATAGTCCAGATGCTTCTACTTTAACTCTGCAAACGAGTAGTCCAAATTACCTTCAAACCTTATCTCTTGCAGATGGTACAGGTCCAAGTGATACTTTTACATTAGGTTATTGGACAAATGATGGTAGTATAGCTTATGGGCATGAAGGAGATATAGTCTATGCAGAAATTAACATCAAGAATCTAGAAAATACAGGAGAAGCTAATTTCACTGTTTTTAATCCTGAAGGAAATATTAATCCTATCAAATCATTGGCAGGAAATCTTTCTTATACCGATATATCTCCTTATACACAAGCTAGTATAACATCAAATGGTTTTGGTGTATATTCAACACAAATCTCTTTTGATCCTTCTGTATATGGTAGTGATCCTGCA
>CAZJUB010000173.1:0-3091 GCA_964549075.1 uncultured archaeon
AGGATAAAGCACCGCCTAAGGAAATACCTCCAATGAATATTTTCTCATAATTTTATTTATGCTGGAAATATGCCTTCTCTATATCTTTGTAACAATCTTTCCATCGAATTTCATCCAATTCTTTAGAATCTGTACCATGCCCCGATAATAGAACACCACAGACATCATATCCTTTTTCACAGAGAAATTGACCTAAAGGTCTTGTTTCAGTTGCAGAAGCACCAAAGCCATGAACAAGAATAACCAAGGTTTTAGATTTGTTTTCTTGTGCTTCATAGAAATAAGGTTTAGCTAACTCCTTCAGTCTTTCAGGAAAGATTATTTCTTGCATTTCAAGTTAAATTAGTTTTTTGCATTTAAAACACCGTTGTTTTGTCCCAAACATTTTTTGTACTTCATATACTTCTGAAAAAAGTTTATTAAACGCCAATACATATAATTCGTTGGTGAATTCCTAATGGCAACAGCGTTCATCCTGATAAATAGTGAGATTGGAGAAGAAAAGAGTGTTCTCGACCAACTTATGTCCTTACCTAATGTTAATGAAGCACACGTAGTTTACGGTGTTTACGACCTAATTGCAAAAATTGAAGCAGATACAATGGATGAGTTAAAGAAGATTGTAACAGATAATCTGCGGGCATTGGAGAATGTGCGTAGCACTATTACTATGATCTGCGTTGAGAAGTAATCCTCTCTCTCCTTTTTATTTTCAGCTATTTTTTCTTACCTTTTTACGTCTGATAAGTTTTAAATAAAAGTCAACGTTCTATTTCATCATGTCATTAGGGATTTTGTATGAAATTCTCTTTGTAATTTTAGGCTATTTGTGTGGTTCAATACCAGTAGGATATATAATTGGTAAAACTAGCAAAGGTATTGACATAAGAGATTATGGTTCAGGAAATATGGGTGCAACAAATGTTATGAGAACAGTTAGCAATAAAGCTGGATACCTAACCATGGCTTTGGACATGCTGAAAGGAGCTATAGCAGTCTTTTCAGCAAGATTATATTTATGGTTTGGAAATTATTCCGGATTTGGAACCAATTCAGAGGCAGGTTTTCCGTATTACCTAGATGAGGGATTCTTTCTCACCCTTGTTGCATTTATGACAGTTGTAGGCCATGCATTACCTGTCTGGGTTAAGTTTAAAGGAGGTAAATCAGCAGCTGTGGGGGCTGGTGCGATTCTAGGTATTAATCCAATAGCTTGGGCAATTATTATGATTATATGGTTCCCCCTGCTAAAATTCACTAAAACCATGTCTCTATCTAATCTTATTATGACTTTAATATCTCCTCTTATTTATTGGATTTTTGCAGGGAATGAGTCATGGTTCTTTAACGGAAGTCTTTGGGCTCTGATTGTGAGTTGTATTATGGTTGTTTTCATTTTTTGGAGACATAAAGCGAATATTAAAAGAATACTTACAGGCACAGAAAGAAAAATGGGAGAGAAGGTTGAAGTTCCAGATAAAACAACCTAAACCATTTTTTTTACTACCCAAAGAGTATTTAATTGTTTAAGTAATTGTATTTTAGTGATTATTGAATGAAGAAATCTATTCTCCTTAGCCTTATTTTTATTACTTTCGTAACTATAAGTATAGGAGGATTCTTTCTTATAGATACAATAGTAAACAACTATTTCTCTGGAGATGCTACGATAATTGCTGTTATTTGGCCCAACGATTCAACAATCAAAGGAGATTCAGTTCCAATTTCTGTTATCCTAGAGTTAGAAGGAATAAATAAAGCATCAATCGATTCCATGGAAATTGGTATTTCATCTGGGATATACAATCTAAATGATACAGCTTTATTTAACTATAAGAAAGAGATTGCTAGAGGTTCGAATCTACTTAAATTTGAAATTGGACCACTGTTAAATCTGTCAACAGGTTTCTTCGCCTTGAATGTTGGTGATTACAATATTAACTACATGCGATTTACCTTTGAGAAGAACGTCGCTAAGACAGATATTGATTTGAATTTCTCTATAGAGATTACCAATCCTCCAGAAACAGAACTTGTAAAAAATGGAAATTTTGATGAAAATCTGGATGATTGGACTAGTTCAAAACAAGATGACAGAACAGTAACCGATATTACTACTCATCCTTCTTTGGATAACAATAGTATTCGTTTTACCAATACAGAAACCATTAACCCAGGTAATTCTGTATGGGTAAGTATTTCTCAAATGGTTAATTTAACTAGAGCTCATTATCTATCTTTTGAGCAAGTTATTGAAAGTACGAATTGTTCAATTGAAGCAAATTTGTTCATAAATGGAATAAAAGAGAACATGTCTGTTACAATGGACAATTTATCTCCACTAAACCAGATTATTCCTTTTGGGGAAGGAATAGGTTTGTCTAATATTACTTTACAAATTGTTTTTGTTTATGCTGACAACTCTACACAGCTATATCTAGACAACATTTCCATACATGGTTATGAACATAGAGTTTTTGTTTTTATGTTAAACGACAATTGGGAAATTTCAGGAAAAGAAGTAGCTAGATATGATCTCTTTACTACAATGCACAATACATCATATTATTTCGAAAAAGAATTAGGTATCAAACTTATACCTGTACTTGAACTTCCTTGGCATCCAGAAGATGTGAGTATGGGTATTATTGGTGATGTTGGTCGCCAAACTGCTGGGGAACTGCTAGGACTAGAGGGGAGTTGGAATACGGGATATGGAAGGTCACCAAATAATCATGGATTTGATTTATTAACTACTTTCTCTAACCAAACTTCAGATCATTTTGGTTTTGCATACTATAAAAGCAATGCTGCTTTCCATTTTGCTGAATCTGAAGAATTGGGTGAATATAGTTATATTGGAATACTAGCAGATTGGGCCGAGAATCTTGTTCAACATGAAATATCTCATATTTTTGGTGCTCTTGATAGAGACAGAACATTTGATCCAGTTAGTGTGATGAGTAAACCAGTAACACCACAACAAGTTTGGGATGACTTTTCTCATGGCTGGTTATGGCTTCAAGTGAATAATTGGATGATAGAAGATATCTTACTGATGCTAGGAAATAGGGCAATGTTTGATTGAAAG
>CAZJUB010000174.1:0-2985 GCA_964549075.1 uncultured archaeon
CCCAAGGTTATTGTATCCATTTTCAATCCTACTACATATTCATCATATTCTGATGTTTCGTAAACATGAGTAAGAAGACTTTGAATATTTTCCCAGACTTCAGAAGTGATTGTTTTACCATGAATAAGAAAACCAACATTCTGGATAAAATCTTCCACTTCACTATCATAACAATAGGTACTATTGAGTATCTCTTTGATTTGAGTTATTAAGGATTCTTGGTAGGTTTTAAGATAATCTTTAAGCAGAGGTTCAATTACTACCCAAGCTTCTTCTGGATCCATGTCTCCCTCCATTTCTTCATCAAAATTATCGTTCATACCTCACGTTAAGGTTATAGTAAAATAAAAACATTACTTTGAAGAAGTTAGCTAAACCTAAAACTATTTTTTAACTTTAGATTAATTCCCAATGAGAATACTGTGTTTCTTTTGTTTAATAGTTATTATTTTAAACTCCATTTTAAGCTGTAAATTGTTGATACTATGAATACTCTACAAGAAGAACCAGCTACTAAACCACTTTCTAATAGAAAAGCTCTCGCTGTACTTTTTCTTGCTGTATTCATCGATTTACTAGGTTTTGGGATAATCATCCCTGTTCTCCCTTACTGGAACACAGCTTTAAACGGAACAAATACTACTTATAGTGTCATCCTCAGCATTTACTCTTTGATGCAATTCATCTTTGCTCCTATTTGGGGAAGAATCAGCGATAAACATGGGAGAAGACCTATTATCCTTACAGGAATCTCAGGGAGTATAATCAGTTTCTTGTTGCTTTCTTTTACATCTTCAGTGGCTATGTTGATAATCTCGAGAGCTCTCCAAGGTATGTTTACAGCTGCAACACTACCCACTGCTCAAGCATTCATAAGTGATACAACAACTGGAGAAGATAGAGCTAAAGGTTTTGGTCTAATAGGTGCGGCTTTTGGTTTAGGTTTTGCTATAGGTCCAGGAGTAGGAGGAGGATTATTTGCATTAACCAATCAATATTCCACTTTAGCCTATTTCGCTGGGGGAATGTCGGTGTTGAACTTGATAACAGGCTTTTTCTTATTACCAGAAACTCTAAGAAGTAAACAAAAGGATAACCACGATCAAGTAGAAACCACTACATCTAGAAAAGATGCTTTCAGGTATATATTTGCAAATAAAGAAGTGCTAGCAATAATTTTGACTTTCTCAATGCTAACCTTAGCTTTTGCAACGTATACTGCAACATTGCTACCTTATGGAATAGCACGATTCGGGTTAACAGAGGAGAACTCAAGTATAGTATTATTAATCGTAGGGATAATCTCTATAATAACGCAGGGGATAATTCTGAGATTTCTGACGAAAAAATTCTCCAATAGTACTCTGATGGTAGTAGGATTCTTGATAATGACTACGGGAATAATAATATTTTCGCAAGTAAATAGTCTACTCTTCATGATTTTTGTTTCTGGGCCAATATCAATAGGAAGTTCAATAGGTAATCCAACAAATCAAGCACTCTTATCACAAAGGACGCCAATGGATAAACAAGGAGGGATACTAGGAATCAACCAGGGAATGTCAGCGTTGATGAGAGTAATAGCACCATTGTTAGGAATAGCTTTACTTGATGTGAATTTAGGATTGCCTTACTATTTTGCAGCAGCATTGTTGGTAGGTGTAACAATATTTTTTGCGGTTTTTGTGAAAAGAAGGGAACCAGCAAAAATGGATAAAAAGGAAATAGAACCAGCAATTGTTATAACTGAACATTTAGATTAATTAAGAAAAAAAAGAAAGTTAAAGATAAAAAAATAGTAATATGATAAACTGAATAATAACAGCTAAAAATGTAAGAAAAAGAATTAATTTCAGATGATCTTGCTCTTCAATCAAGTTTTTTTCTTCTTCCTTTGGTACTCTTATATCATATCTGAAAAGTAAAAATGCACAGATATATAGAAAAACGGGAATTGTTGAAAAAACCAAGAAAAAACTTACACCTTCTATCTGAGTTATTGGAAATAAAGGTGATATTTGTACATCTATTACATTAGAGTATGCTAGAATTGATGTTATTGCGATTAAAAATAGATGACAAATCATAAGAGGAGCAAATATAGAATTGTATATCAGTTTATGTTTATCTTTACCTTCTAAACTATATGATTGTCCAAAATCAAATATCTGAGTGATCCAAGCAAATCTTCCTTTTTTTTGTTTATTTTCTTTCATTGTATCACTTTATTATTTTTGTTGTAGTTATTTATGCTGCTAGTAATCTGATTATTAAAGAAGCTATAAGTAAAATAAAGCCTACTATTACCAAAACTAAACCAATTATAAGTGTTACTTCACTTAAAAGAGTCAATACAGATTCATAAGTAATCTCAAGACCAAATAATGAAAACATTACAGTATTAATTGCTCCCGCGTCTATTGCTACTTTAGACGCTGCAGTAGTTACTCCTAACATTGCTACTCCAATTGACAATGATACTCCAGCATAACTAAACAGTATTTCAGCTAAGTTCCCTAGTTGACTGTCTCCTTGATGTTCATCTTCTGTTTCATTTAGGTCATAATCAGTAGTTTGTGCTAATGAAACAGGTTCATCATTAACAGTATGTCCATATGTTGCTACCAAAGTATGTTCTTCACAATGATAGCCTATTGGATTACCATATTCATCATAGTCATAAACATATACTAATCCGGTTGTAACTTGCATTGTTTGACGAATAATCTTGTGTTCAGTAACTGGATATTGTGTATAAACTAATCCTCCAAAAATGTATTCTGTTTCATAATGTGTAAGATAACCTTTCGCTTCAAAAGAAACTATTACACAATCTAAATGTTCGTCGAGAAATTCTTCAAAACCATCTATTCCAGAATAGGTTTTTAAGTTGAAAGAATATGTTATGCTATTAATAGTTGCTTCTGCATTAATATAATAGAACATTGGCATTATCTCTGGTAATGGATCAGGCGGATCTCCCCC
>CAZJUB010000175.1:0-2977 GCA_964549075.1 uncultured archaeon
AAAACCTCTGGACCTTTAACAGAGATGAAATTTGATTCAGATTCATGGGCAACAGCTTTAGCTATAAGTGTTTTTCCTGTTCCAGGAGGACCGTAAAGTAGAATACCTTTTGGTGGTTTAGCTTTCATTGTTTTATATAAAGTTTTGAATTTTAATGGCCACTCCACAGCTCTTTGCATTTCTTTCTTAACTTCCACTAGACCTCCAATGTCTTCCCAAGATACATCAGGGACTTCTACAAAAACTTCTCTCAATGCTGAAGGCTCAACTGTACGTATAGCATTAAAGAAATCTTCATTCTTTACATGGATTTTTTGTAATACTTCAATTGGTATCTCATGTTCCTCTAGATTAATTTCGGGAAGAACTCTTCTCAAAGATTGCATAGCTGATTCCTTGACTAGTGCAGAGACATCTGCACCTACGAAACCATGTGTTATGTCTGCTAATCTATTAAGGTCAACATCTTCATCTATGGGCATACCTCTGGTGTGAATTAGTAGAATCTCATATCTTCCATCTCGACCAGGGATACCTATCTCTATTTCTCTGTCAAATCTTCCGGGTCTCCTTAAGGCTGGATCAATCGCATTCGGTCTGTTAGTCGCTCCGATAACAATAACTTGTCCTCTGGATTCAAGACCATCCATTAGCGCTAAAAGTTGTGCTACTACTCTTCGTTCAACCTCTCCTGTAACCTCTTCTCGTTTTGGTGCAATAGCATCAAGTTCATCGATAAATAATATGCTTGGAGCATTTTCAGCTGCTTCTTTGAAAAGATCTCGTAATCTTTGCTCAGATTCTCCATAGAATTTAGACATAATTTCTGGTCCTGAAAGAACATAGAAATTAGCTTCAGTTTCATTTGCTACAGCTCTTGCTAATAGTGTTTTTCCTGTTCCTGGGGGTCCATGTAATAAAACACCACTTGGAGGTTCTATTCCTAACCTTTTAAATATTTCAGGGTGTCTTAGAGGAAGTTCTATCATCTCTCTAACTCTAGATATTTCTTCATTCAAGCCTCCTATATCTTCGTATGATACTCTTTTCACATTAGCAGCTCTAACATCATCCCATGGTTTGTCACTTATCTGAACATTCGTTTCTGCTGTCATAATTACTGCATCAGCAGCTGGTGCAAAAGAAGCTACAGCCAGAAAAATCTTCTTGGACATGCCTAATCCAATTGGTATAATATCTCCTGTAGTCAGTACTCTGTCTTCAAGTGTTTGTTGTAACCATGAGTCAAAACCTTGGATCTGGATTTTCTCAGTCGGGGCAAAAACTATTTTTCTTGCTTTTGATGCAGTTGCTTTTTCAATAGCAACTCTATCGTCAATCCCAACCTCTGCATTCATTCTTATCATTCTATCTAATCTAATTATGTTCTTCCCAAAATCTTCAGGGCTACCGCGCCATGCACGTGCATATGTTTTCTTATTACCTTCAATACTGACTATATCTCCAGTCCCAATCTCAAGATTATCTGCTACATCTTGAGATATTCTCACAATGCCACGTCCAACATCTCTTTGTAAAGCCTCTTTGACTCTTAGAGTTTCTCTTTTATCGTCTTCTGTTGCTGACATTTTCTTCACCTTACATTAAAAAAATTAGTTAATGGGAATCTCGGTCCCATCACCATTTTTACTTTCAAGAAGTTTTAATTTAACTTCTAGGATGCCATTTTTCATTGAAGCTGAAATCTGTTCATTCTCATCAATAACATGTGGAATAGGAATCTTAGTTTCAACTTGTTTCTTCTTATTATCAGCTATTAAGTGTAGTTTCTGTTTTACTAGTTTTAGTTTTACATCTTCTTTGCTAAACCCTGGAAGTTCTACTATAAGATAAAGCTCATTGTTTTCTTTATCTACTTGTAGGTCATAAGCAACTTCATAATCCTGTTTCTCAGGTTGTTGTTCAGTTATTTTTTCTTCTCCACTAATAAGGCTTGGAGTCCTGATCTCTCCCATTAATCTACTAAAACTTGGGAATATGTCTGTGAATCTCTTTAAAGATTGATTGAAAATGTCATCATTCCAGTTAAAAGATTTCTCTAAATTACTTATTCGATCTATAAATCCCTTACCATACTTATCTGGAATTTCTCCAATTTCTTTATATTCTTCTTTTCCATCCTTATCTCGATTGTAGTCATATCCGTATTCTTTTTCTACTCCATTAATATTTGAATAGAATCTTACACTTCTGAATTCCTCGCTGAAGTCTTTAGAGAATTCATCTTTGTCTTTTTTGTCCTTTTTGTTCATTTTAATTTCACTCTCCTAGTTTTACACTTTGTGTATTGGACTTTTTGTTCAATACCAATTGTCTCACACCGATATATAAACGTTTTGGTATACTATTTTTCTACTTCAGAAAAAGTAAATAGCTAAAAACTATATCTCTAATTAGGAAAGAAGGGTTGACTGAATAACAGATAATAAGTAAAATTTCCAAAAATATGCATTTTAGTTGAGGTATTAAAATGGACAAGAAACGTTGTTGGGGAAATAAAGATGAGTTAGCTAAGATTTATCATGATACAGAATGGGGTGTTCCTGAATATGATGATCAAGTATTATTCGAATTTTTAATTTTGGAAGGAGCTCAAGCAGGATTAAATTGGATGACTATTTTAAAAAGAAGAGAAAGATATAAGCTTGCATTTGATAACTTTGATTATAAAAAAATTTCAAGATATGATCAAAAGAAAATTGACAGTTTGTTACAAGATACAGGTATAATTAGAAACAAACTAAAAATTCATTCAGCTATATTAAATGCTCAAGTATTTGTAGATGTTCAGAAAGAATTTGGTTCTTTTGCTAATTATATTTGGGCTTTTGTAGACAATAAACCTATTATGAATAATTTCAAAGACTGGAAAGAGATTCCTGCAAAAACAGACATCTCTGATAAAATTTCTAAGGATTTGAATAAAAGAGTAATTAAATTTGTAGGAAGCACAATT
>CAZJUB010000176.1:0-2919 GCA_964549075.1 uncultured archaeon
AAATATGCTTCAGATATCATATATCATTCTCCTTTTCTACTTTCTAAGACTTCTAGTAAAGAACAAAATTCTATTGTTCAGCTACCTGTAACAGAACAAACTATTGAAAGTTTAATATTACAAGGAAAAAGTGGAATGGAAATAGTAGACTTTTATAACAAAAGATTTCAAAGACTGATCGATGAGGGGGTATCATATATCTGTATGTATGCCCACGCAATTTATGAGCCAGTAAAATTAAGCTCAATTATTGATAAGATATTTGAGTTAGTTGTCAAATATGACATGAAAGCTTTAACACATTCAGAATATTATAATAAAAAAGAGGAATATCCAAAAAAAATTATTAAAGAAGTTGTACAAGGAGAATTGAAAGATGAATAAACAAACAGCATGTATTCTCACTCAGGAGTATAAGAGAGGAGCTACATGGATATACAGTGAAGAATTAGCAAGAGCGATTAAGAGATTAAGTAAGTGGGAGCCTGTTTTAGTTACAGCATTGTGAGATGAAAAATTAACACCAAAACCCGAACAATCAGATATTTCTATAGAATTTATTCAAACGATTTCATCTCGATTATTCTATTCTAACAGTTATTGGAAAGGTACTCAACCTATTATAAATAAAATCGATCCTACTATTATTCACGGAAATCTTCCCATGCTTTCTACGCGCAAACTAAAAACAAAGATTCCTGTTGTTGAAACAGTTCATACAACATTCTATGGAGAACAACTATCTATAATTCAAGAACCATCAGTTACATTAAATTGGGTTGAAAGGAGATTACTCTTAGGATATCCCTTTCTAAGAAGAATAGAAACTAAACTCAAGAAACAAGCTAAGCATCTTATTGCAGTCAGTGAACCTATCAAACAAGAGATATTAGAGCATTATCCAATTCATGAGTCTAAAATCACTGTTATACCAAACGGGGTAGATACATCAAAATATGTGAGAGAAACAAAAAAAATCTATGAGAAAAAGGATAATGAATTTGTAATCGGATTTCTTGGAAGAATGATGGTCAGAAAAGGTTCAGAATTACTTATTCCCATACTTAAGAGGGTAAAAGAAGTGAAACCAAATATCAAATTATTGTTCGCTGGAGATGATCTTAACCAGAAAAAGAAATTTCTTAGATCCTTAAAGGACAATAATCTAACAGATTCGGTTATTGATTTAGGATATATAGCAGATAATATGAAAAACAGCTTTTTCAGTTCTATTGATTTATTTCTGCTTCCCTCGAATTATGAAGGAATGAATTTAACTTTACTAGAGGCATTATCGTGTGAAACTCCCATTTTAGCTTCACCTGAAGCAGTGACATTTGAACATGATAACACCATAATTACAACAAAACGTAATACCTCCTCTTTCGCTAAAAAAATTATAGAACTGATGGAAAATAAACAACACTTATTATCAATTGCTAGCAAATCAAGAAAAATAGCAGAAAAATATACTTGGGAAAACACTGCCAAACAAACTATAGAAGTTTATGAAAGAACATTATAATTTTTCAGTGTCTTTACTTTTTTTAGCTCTTCTTTCTTTCCTTCTTTCTGCTTTTCTCAATTTTCTCTCTTGTCTCATCTCTTTTGTTTCAGCAAGAGGAAGAATATATAACCAGAAAATAGGAAGCCAAACTATCAAAATCACGTATCCCAAATAATTATGAACTGGTTCTGCAATTGAAGGTCCTTGATAATAATAGAGTGAAATAATAATCATTATCCTTATCAGATTCATTATATAAGTTCCTAGAATACCAATTAAAGTAACAACAGCAACCATAGGGTTCCATTTGTGACGCTTACGTGACTCAAAAAGCATGAGTAGAAATACAGCTGCAAAAACTGTCAAAGAATGTATACCACTACAAGCTGCATCTATGAAAAGAGACCCTTGTCCACTAGGAGCATTTAAAAAATCAATTTGTGTCCTCCACTCTGTTCCATTGCTTGTAATAAATGAGGTCCATGTAATTTTATCAATATGTATACCAAAACCCATAACAATTGATGAAGTAAGAAAACCTGTTGATCTAGTTAGCCATCTTGCTAAAGTGGTACGAAAGAGCAATTCAGAGATATCTGTAAAAATAAATGCATAAAAAATTGCGGTTAATATAACCACATATACCCCTGGAGTCCTATATTTCTTAAATTTTGGATCAGCCCACGAAATATAAAAAACAAGTATTAAAGCCAATACTAACCCAATAGGAACTAGAGACGCTCGTAAATCAGTATTTTCATCTCCAGGATATGTTTCATATAGAACATATAGTGCAACTACTGCTCCTAAAAGAAAAATTGAGATAGAATATCGTACATATTTGTTTTTTAGGATTGTAATAACAGGTTCAAGTTTTGTATATGTTTGAGACGAAAATTTGTTAACTTTTTCTCTTGAATCTGAAATGAATCTAGATAATTTTGTTTGAGGTTTTTCATTTGATGATTCCATAAAAGAAGAGTTCTTGTTGTTAACATTGGAATCAACCTCATCTTTCATCTAAATCAACTACTAATGAAATGAATAACATGCCATTTGTTAAACCTAACGTTTCTTCAAATGACATGACAAAGTAGCATTTAAAGAAGAGAGGTTATTCGTCTTCATATATTATATTGTTATAGGCATTATCAACATTTGGAAAACGAAAATCTGTTGATTGTTTTGAAGCATAATGCTCTCTATAAAAATCTCTTAATGCTAATCTTATTGCCTCTGATCTTGATGCATATCGCCCCTGAAGAACCATTTCATCTAAAATTTCTACAAATTGGCTAGGAAGTCTGATTGAAATTAAGTTCATTTTGTAACCCCAAACAAGTGCTGAATTATTCTAGTTATAGTATTCAACAAATTAATATATTTGTAACACTCTTTATTCTAAAACATTC
>CAZJUB010000177.1:0-2906 GCA_964549075.1 uncultured archaeon
GAGATGCTGTAGCAATGAAGTAGTCGAAATCCTGAGCCAATTTCTAAGCAAATTAAGGTTCACAACTAAAATAGTCTAACTCATCTAAGACGATCACACGAGAAGCAATTGGTTCAGCTTCTACTAGATGACTACCCTCTCCTAGAACACAGACCTTCACTTCCTTTTCCAAAGGATGAGGAAGATGGACTTCCATCTGAAACCTCTTTGAAGGATCTTGAAGGTTAATGTCTTTGAGATTGATGGCAACATCAACTGATTCAACAAACTTACGAGAAGGAGAATCTTTTTTCATCTTCTCAATTGCACTTTTTAGTTCTTGTTCTTCCATAATATCACCTACCACTTCCGTTGTACATTGTTTCAACGGTCAACGTGGTCAGAACTAAAATACAACAAAGGAAGTTAGTTTTTAAATCTTATTAAAAAAGAGAAGAAAGAATAGAATGCAAAGAAAATTGCAAGTTTAGATTGTATGTTTCATCTTTGGAATACATCCTTTGCTTGTAAATCAAGATAGTTTAATAGTCTATTCTCTAGCCTACTGAAACCATAGTGTTGGCATTTTCTGATTGCGACATATTGTAACGCAGGACCCATAGGATCACCATTTTTGAACGCACCGATTTGAATAAAAGCTTCCATGAAGAGACGAAGTTCAAGAACTTCAATTCGATGTAATTGATTTTCATATTTTCGTAATAAAGGATAGATTTCTGCATAACGCTCTATCTTATAATATTCTTGTGCTGCCAACAAATCAGCAAAAGCTCTTTCTACCAACGTCATTCGTTCTTCAACAGGTCTCTTTTTCAAAATAGAGATTAAATTGATAATTTGCTTCTCTTTAGGAGAAGTTGACTTTTCGATAAGAAAATTGATTAGGTGTTCGACTCTCTTAGTACTAGGATTTTGGAGATTCTTAATCTCTAGAAGTTGTTTTCTAGAAAGGTTGGCATTCAAAAGGAATTCGCTGAAGAATATAGCGTCACTATGTTGTTTGTTAAGATTGTTCAATATGCTCTGCACTAAATCTTGTAGCTCATCAATTTGGAATGTTTGTAATCTTGAATGAATATAGAATTTTGTTAGATTGAAGTCGTGTTCAATTTGTTTCTTACTGAAAGTATCCAAATTTCTTGTAGCTATTCCTTCCTTGATTAATTCTTCAACTTCAATCATTTGATTATAGGCTAATTCTAGCTTTCCTTGGAGTGCATAGGTTGCAGTTAAATGAGCAAGACCTCTCAAGTAGAATCCAGAATAAATATTTTTTTGATAAATAAATTTTAGATTTTTTATAGTCTCAAGTAAAAAGTATTCAGTTTCCCTTAGATTAAAATTAAGTTTATTACTTACTCCTATAAAATAAAATAAGTTGGATTTGATTTCCTGTGGTATTTTTGTAAGAAAAGTCTTATTCATGAAAATCTTTTGTACTAAATCCATAGATTTGGTTTTAGCTTGTGTTTGTTGATAGATTAATATCAGAAGAGAAAGGCATTGAATGAAGCTTCTGTAAAAACCATTTTGGTAAAAGTAGTCTGCACATTCCTCTAATATGGATGAGGTATTGTAATCTCTTTTAGATAACCAACTGTCTACTGCAAAAGAATAATAACAAATTATTTGTGAGTAACGGTCTATTTGAGGTGATTCCTTTAGAATCTTAATAGCTCTAGAAATTTCAATTTTGCTTCCTATCCTATTTCCTTTTAAGAATTCTAAATATCCTCTTATCTGGTAAGAAAGAGCTAAACCACCAGAATAACCAATTTCTTGTGCTTTTTGAGACATTTCTTTTATAAGTTTCTCAACTACATATATGTTCTCCTTAACATGATATAATTGTTTGATTTTAAGTTCATATAAATCAACGATAAGACGATCATTGTAAGAATCTTCATATAATTTTAAAGTATTATTTATAAGATTCAAAACATCTTCTGATTTTTCATTTGCACATAAAATACGTAGTTCCATTACTTTATTTGAAATTGTACCTTCACTCAGTGATTTTTTTAGGTTTTCTTTCAAATTTTCAATACTTAACATAACTTATTCAAACTCTAATCCGCAGATTGATATATAAACTAGAGAAAATACATAAGGAAAAATATCAAAAATGAAAAGGTTGGAGAGGAAATTAATTTGGTGTCCACATAGGAGGTAAAATATCTCCATCTCCTTCGTCAGGATCATACATTTGTATCATATTGTTTCAACTCTTGAGGAAAGGTTATCATAATAATAACAAGAAGTTATTAAAACACCTCAAGAAAGAAAGTGTCAAAAAAAGAAAAAAGAAAAATGAATTCCTCATTTTTTACGGAAGCCATACAGGAGGTAGAAGGTCACCATCTCCTTCATCAGGATCATATCTTTCTTTGTTCATTGTTACTCACTCTGGATTAATGTTGTAAAGTAAACTCCAAAAATATAGATAAACACCCAAAGAAAAAACATGACAAAAACTTAAAGTAAAAAATTTACAGACCCGGGGTCTATATTATCAATGTATTATTTTTGTAAGCTCAAAACCCAGATTTAGAATCAGCAAATGTTTGATGTAAACTAAAAGAACCTCTAAAGTGCATAGGAGCTAATAAACAAGATAATAATAAAAAAAGCATTAGAGAGTTATTACTTCAAATAACTGCTCCAAGAATCATTAAAATCGCACCTAGTGTTTTAACATATGGGCACATCTTCATAGGTAAGATTGATGTTCTTGCACCTGTAAAAGCAGAAAGAATAGCCATTGCAATTAGCATGATTGCAGAACCCAGTATGCTGATGTAGAAAGCATTTTCACTGCCAGTACTGAAAATAACAGTAAACAAGGGAAGAAGACCTAGAAAGATTAAGGCCATACCTTCAGCAATCCATTCCATAGTAATTATCTT
>CAZJUB010000178.1:0-2689 GCA_964549075.1 uncultured archaeon
ATAAAGATACAATAGCTATACTGAGAAATAGAGGGTGGTGATAAGGAAAGGATAGTAAAAATCTACTTTTTTAGAAACGAGGGAATCCCTCTATTTCCTCTTTTTATTAGAACTTAGAAAAAGAATTACTTTGTCTTTATATTGGTTTTCTTAAGCTCAAAATTTGAGTTAGGCTTCTTTTTTCTTTGTTAACTTAAAGTTTCATTTTGAAGACTATCTAGTACTAGTTTCTTCGCTTGTGTATTATAAATATCTAAAAAAGCAGTTTGTTTGAATCTCTCAGAAAAACCTTGAACAGTTCTTGTAGATGTTATAAGGGCGCGATATAATCTTACTTCATCAGCTAATTTTCTATAATTGTTTTCCAGACATAATTTTTCAAGTGAACTGAAACTCTCTAATATTAAATTATCATTAGCATTTTTGAGGTATTTCTTCAATAAAACTAATAATTCAGTCCATAGCTTTAAAATCAGAATTTCAGAATTAAATTCAGTATTTTCTATTTTCTTTACTGTATTTTCAAACTCCTTATACTTACCAATAGAAAGATAGATCTTTCCTAGAATAATATCAGCATATAGTGGATTATGAGTAAAATCTCTAATTACCTTTATACTATCAATAGTCTTTTCAGTAGCAGAAGAAACTTCTATTGATGAGAGATGTTGATATAAACTAACATAAAGTTCAAGAGGATTTTTTGATTCTTTTTTCAGAATATTACGCATTTGTTTTTCATCCATAGAAGTATCAAAGAGTAATTCTTTTGATAGATTTGTATTCTCTTGAAGTGATTTGACATATTGGTGTATTTTTTGTAAGTTTGAGTCATGAATTTCTGAAATACTTAGGTCTAATTGAGCAAAAATAAAAAGAAGAGTATAATATGAATTAAATTGTAGTCGTTTGTAACCATACTCAAAATAGTTTCGTTTTACATAGTCAATTTCCATGTAAGATAAAAGTTCCATAATTAGTTTATAGGATTGTTCGAAATCACCAACATATGCATAACAACGACTTAAAAGTCTTATAAGTTCAGTATATTCATACATCATGTCGAATTTTAAATTAGAATCAGATAGTTTCTTATATGCTTCAGTCAATTTTTCAATCGCTTCTTTAGTTTTCATCCTGATTGTGTAAATCTGTCCTGTAAACATATATAATAAAACATAATGGGTATTAATTAGTTTAAATTGAATTTTTTCCTCTTCAAAAACCCAGTTAGTTATTTTCTCTATTCTTTTATCATTTCCTTGGAAACTATAGATTCTAAGTAGTTGAAATATAGCAAGAATCATTGGTTGAGTATTGTAATTACCATGCCAATACTGGATGCAAGCTTCTATATTTTGAATAGCATCAGGAAACTTAATATTATATGTCCAATTAAAAAGAGTATAAACATATAAAATTCTAAAGTAAGAATCGGTAAATTGATCTTTGTGAGGTTTTATGATATCAAAAGCTTTGTTTGCAAATTTGATTGCTAAATCAATATTAGAATGGAACTGATTCATTAGGGATTTTGAGACATTAATGAATGCTTCTTGTTCTACTGTAGATTTAACTTTGTTTAATTCATCTAATTTTTCAATTGTTTTATTAGCTGTTTCTGAATATTCTACATAGAAATAAATTTGTTGGAAAAGAAGTAGATGAAGTTTGAATTTATCTTGGTTTGTAGTGATGTTTTGTGTTTTTATAATTAATTTCTGAATTATTTCTGCTAATTCTCTTGATCTATCATTTGCGCAAACATACTCCAGATCAAAAAGAATTTGTTGAAGTTCTGGTAAATCTGTAATATCTTCTGATAAATTAAATAGTTTCTTCCGTTTTTTATGAAACTCTACAGTATCTAACATAATTTACCCCTATTATGCCTTTCCTCTAATTTGATAAATATGATTTATCATTATAAATAAGAGGATTGAGTATAAAACATCTTTGTTCAAATATTAGTTTCGATAAATGAAATAGATAAAAAATTCTATGATAAAAAAATGAATTTTTGGTTCCTTTTCTTATGGGAACCAATGTGGGGGGAGTGTATCTTCATCCCCAGGTTCTGGGTCTAGCATATCATTTCAACTCTTTTTGGAAAGTTAACATATAAGCGAAAGTAAACTAAAAGAAACCAAAGGAAATTTTCTGCCAAAATATAAAAAACTGAGATTTAAATTTAATTCCCTACCTTTATTTTTGGTGCTTATATATCTAGTATTAGTATCTTTTTTAGTGAATCACTAATCCCTATTAGTTCTTCTGAGGAGTGTTTATGACAAAGACTAAGAATCTTCCCTCAAGTAAATACAGATATACTAAAAGTAGTGAAAGTAAGAAGAAACGTTTAATCAAGAAAATTCTTCCTTGGTTTTTCGTTGTTCTTGTAGGCATAACTGCATTCATATTTCTCTTTCCTGAATTGCTTAAGCTTCTACCTTTTGAGCCTCTTATTGTTCTCGCTGAATTCGCAGAGAATGTTTCTTTAGCTTTGAAAGGTTTCTTTGTAACTATTTTTACTAATACAGCTGTACTTATCTCCATCGCAGGATTAGTTATACTACTAGTGATTATCAAGTTCTTACCTTTCTATCCTGTAGACGACGCTAATTCTCAAACTCAGAAGAAGCTGTTTATGCCCTATTATAGAAAAATTGGTATAATCATAGTTTCTTCT
>CAZJUB010000179.1:0-2660 GCA_964549075.1 uncultured archaeon
AGGTGCCATATCTAAGAAGGTGTTAATAGAAAATTCGAAAATAGACTCTACCTTCTTGGAAGTTTACCTTAACAACATGCTTATAATTTTGTTAGAAGTGCTTCTTTAGATATCTGCAATTCTAGGTTTAAATGTGTCAGATACAAGTTTTAGAGATAAAATATTGGAGAGTAAAAAGGATTCAAAAGCCAAAGTTTCGAATTTAGTAGATATTGAAAAAAGAGCAGATGAAGGAAAGGCAATAGTTTTGAAAAATAATCCTCTTGGAATTCTTTTATTCTATGGTATTGTCCTAGCTGTCTTTATAGCAGCTGTAATCATAATGAGTTTGACAACTTTTGATATTGTGACAGTTATCATACTTTTCTCTGTATGGGGAGGTAGTGTTTTAATTACTATTCTTGTTGTTTTAACTCATGCAATAATATTACATCCTGAAGGATTCTTCCTTAGAAAACGAATTTTTCATACTTTTAGTCAAAAATGGATTAACCTCACAAGTGAACCTGAAACTGCAATATATATAGATTCAGCAGGTAGTAAGCACCACGTTCTCAAGTTTATTGGATCTTAGGGGAGTAAAAAATTCGGTATCACCACTATAAGGATTAAAGGTCTTAAAAAGCGAAAGGAAAAGACAGAATTCTTGGGAAAAATTGCTCAGAAATACTATAAACGAGCTAAAAAGTCAAAAAAGCAAGTCTAAAAACTAGCCTAGACCTAGCTAAAGTGCCTCTAATTACAAAAAAAGGTGGTTTTAACGTTTGTACATAATTTTGTACAAATGTTTAGAAGAGTTTTTCTAGAAAAAATCGCTTTTAAACTCCCATAATATAACTATTAGAAGTATCACTAATTTTTTATAATAAGAAATGGGTTTTTAGCTTGAAGGCAAATGTATGGTGCAAAAGGCGAACTTGAATCAAAAATCGTCGTACTTGGACTTTCACAATCTGGTAAAACCTCAATTAGGCAGGTTGTTTTCGAAGGTTTCGCTCCTGAAGCTACATCGATGAATCCAGCGACAGTTCGTATTAACAGAAAATTATTCAATCTAGCTGGAAGTGCTATAAACCTATTTGATGTTGGAGGTCAATCTAACTATCTAAATGAAGTTTTTGAACAATATAGAGAGAGGACTTTCAGTGATGCAAAGGCTTTCATTTTTGTTGTAGATGTCTCTGACGCATCGAATATTATGCGTTCAAAATATTATTTTGATTTAACTCTGGAAAATGCTAAACAACTAGCTGAAGGAGCAAGGATATATGTTTTTGCTCACAAGATGGATGTTGTTCCACCAAATAAACGAGAACCAGTTTTACAGTCAATTAAAGATATTTTCGAAATCTCTAGTTATCCTATGGCAGACATAATGGCGACTTCTATTTATGAAGAAACTATCTGGGATGCTATGCAACAAGTGATCGCTTATGTCTATCCCAAAGATGATTCAAAGTCTACTAAAATAAAACAAACATTCAGCCAACAAGATTTAGTCTTTCTATCTTTATCTACTGCACAGGGATTAATGCTATATTCTCAACCTGAAAGATATAATGGTTTCAATTTTGTTAAGCTAAAAAATGATCTTGCTAAAATGTTTTCACCGACACTACAACTTGATTATGTTACCTTCTCATTTGAAGAAAATAGAGTCTATATGAGGGAGTTGGATCAAGACCTTATAATCACTACAGTTTTTCCACCTAAACATTCTGTTGAAGAGGAAATTAACTATTTCATGAATCTTTCAGCAGAGATGAAAGAGCTTTTCCAAGCTGATGAGCTAATTGGTAGAGCTAAAATCAAGATGAAAGACAAACTTATTGATTATCTTGCGAAGAATGGTATTCCTAAATCAGAAGGGATTGAGAAACGAATAGAAATGTCTATCAGTTTTAAATGCGACACTTGTGGTCGTAACCTTCAGAAATCACTCTTAGATGTAGCAGTAGAAAATTCTGAGAATCTCGAGAGAGGTATCAAGATACAAAAAGGATTTGGAGCAACATCAGTAGAAATGTTCCCATTACATGAATGTGTAGAAGGGATCAGGGAAATACCTATCTTCCTTGATGGCGATTTAGAATACAGAAGATATGACGACAGTAGACCTGTATAACCTAATCAGAACCTTCTTTTTGTTCTTCTTTATCTTCAACTATATCTTTGAATAGAAAATTAGACATAGTTTTAATACTCTCAGGTGTAACTCCTTCTTCCAAAATTGTTTCTTTTTTCTGTACAAGAAAGTTTGCGAAACTCTTGATATCTTCCGCAGAGAAGCTAATTGATGTGCTGTCTACAGTATTCAAAGTAGCAACAGGTTCTTGAGATACAGGAGCTGATTCAGGAACAGGTTCAATTTCGACTTTAGGAGGCTCAGGGATAACTTCTTCAACTACTTTAATGGTTTCAGGTGTTGGCGGTGTTGTACTCTCTACAGACTCTTCAACCACTACTTCGTTCTCTCCTGAAACAGCTTCAGCTACTATCTGTTGCATTTCTTGTTGAGTTATCTCAGTTTGTGATTCTGTTTCTGAAATTGGTTCGAGTTCAACCTTAGGAGATTCAGGAACAATTTCTTCAGCTTGAGATTGGGGGATTACAGTTGCTTTTTCTTTTCCTAAAAATTCTTCACCCATTACTGCAGGTTC
>CAZJUB010000180.1:0-2654 GCA_964549075.1 uncultured archaeon
ATCTCAAGAATTTGAGCTTACCCAATAGTTTATGAACTAGCAAATAAATATAGGTTTAGTAAGTTTAAGCTAGTTAGTGATGGTTGTTTTAATTCTTTTCAAGATTTAGCAGCATCTGATTAATAGGTTTTAGATTTATTGGATGTCACTTCCTAAGAGTGAAAAATTAATGGAGGAAATGCTAAATGAAAGGCACAATCAAAAGAGTCATGTATGATAGAAATTTTGGTTTTATTGAAGCTGAAGACGAAGAGAAAGATATCTTTTTCCATCGTTCTGGTATAGGCGAAAGTTTCCATGAGTTAAGAGAAGGAGACTCTGTTGAATTCGAAATTGAACAAACTGATAGAGGAGCTCAAGCAGTTAATCTAAAGGTTATATAATAAGTAAAAGTATGATAATTTAAAAATATCTTACTTCCATCTATTTTTTTATTATTTATGATAATTATTATGAAACATATCTCTTAGTTTCTATTTGCTCCCCATTCCTTTTCCATCAAGTTTTAAGTAATAATTCGATTTTTTTAAAAATGATTCTACCCAACACTTTATCAATCCCTAATCAAAATACAATTAGATAAATTTAAGCTAGTTAGTGATGATTGTTTCAATTCTTTTCAAGATTTAGCGTCATCTGTTAATAGGTTTTAGATTTATGGGCTTTCACTGCCTAAAAGTGAAAAATTAATGGAGGAAAGCTAAATGAAAGGTAAAATTAAAAGAATCCTGCGTGATAAAAACTATGGGTTTATTGAAGCTGAAGAGGAAGAAAAAGACATCTTTTTCCATCGTTCTGCTGTTGGCGAAGGTTTCTTTGAGTTAAAAGAAGGAGACTCTGTTGAATTCGAGCTTGAAGAGACTGACAGAGGTATTCAAGCTGCCAATCTTAGAGTTATATAATTAAAATTAAAGAACAGAAATTTCCAAAAAATATCTTGTTTTTAAGCTGTTTTTTCTCATTTTTTACATTTCCCAAAGAATATACTTTTGATCTTCTAGTTGAAAAAGGAATATTTGTTTGAGGTTAAGTTTCTCTATCTCTTTCAACTCTTCTTCGGAAGGTCTCATTCCTAGAAGATACCAGCGCTTGTAGGGCCATTCTTCTTTAAACCAAATAGGTAACTCTTCCAACAATTTCTTGTATAAATCCTTCTGCCACCCAGTAGGTGTTATCCAAAAAGAAAATCCAGGATCTGTAACTTCTATTCCTAAATGCTCAAAAATTCTATCATTAAAAAAAGCAAATTTTAGGAACGGTACTAATGGTTTAATAAAAATACACCCATAACATGAAGTTTCATCTTTATCTAAAATAGTAAAAGCGAATTCTTCCTTTTTATTATGTGCTTCTTCATGCCTTGCTAGCTGTTTAAGATTTTCTTCTTTAGGAAAACCTTCTGGTCTAAAACCACTTTCAATAACAGCCTTATAATCTAGTTCGTTATCAGATACTCTTAGTTGTCTAATCTTGAAGTTCTCGAATAAAAGCTCTTTTGGGATTTCAAAATCCTTAGGAAAGAATAGAGACATAAGTATTCAATAAGAATAAATACTTATTACTATTGTTATGAAGTCGGAAATTTTGAGTTTAGAAAATCCTTTCTGAAAATATTTAACCTCCACCAACTGGTGGAAAAATAACTAATAAATCATTATTTTGAAGTTCATAATCTAATGTCTGATGTAATCTATTTACAAAAATTATTTTCGCATCTTCTTTAGGAATATGAAGCTGTTCTAGAACATTTTCAATAGTTTTTCCTTCAGAAACCTGAATAATCTCTTCTTCACCAAATTCGGTGTCAGGAAGATATTTACTTAATGTTGCATACAGTTTCACTCTAATTTGCAATCCTTCACCAGCTTACTAATGCTTTTATTCTATATTTGATAGTAATTTACCTCTTTTTCAGCTTTCTTAGTAATGAATCCATGTCCTTTCATATGCTGACCTCCACAAAGCAAATACATACCAGCTTCAAAAAGAGCAAGTCTAGCATTTTGAGGTATTTTCATACTATGATCTGTTATAGGATTAAAGTTTACAAAAACTTCTCCAATTTCATCAAAACTGAGATTCAATCTCTTAGTAACTAGGTCAGCTAGTGTTTCATCTTCCTTCCAATCAAGATATATAACAGAATCATCTGTTGGTCCTGTATGTTCAGCAAGTTTTCTGAGTCTTCCGTATAAATGAATCTCTATATTAGACATTATATACAACTTCAATTTTCTTTCTATCTCAAATAAAAAGTATCTTTTATCTATTAATTTTTTTTCATTTCACAAATACTTAAAGTATTAGATATTAAAGAAAAAGAGAAATGAAATTTAAAATCACTCGATTCTAAATCTCACCAAATACTTTGTCTAATTCTTCATCTGTTACGTCAAATGTTACATTATGAGGAGGTAATTGTTCTTCTCTAAAGAATTTGGGAAGTCTATCATCCTTATTTGTAAATCCAGCTCTTTTATTGAAGTCTTTTTCTGTTTTGAGTATTTTTGTTCCTACTTCAATAATATCATCACTATCTTTGCCTAAGAATCCTGCTACAGTCTCTTCTAATCCTTGCATACCTTCTTCTATATCTAGAATGGCAAATGCAATGAATAAACAATAACCAGATTGGTCTATGTAAGCTGTTGTGG
>CAZJUB010000181.1:0-2653 GCA_964549075.1 uncultured archaeon
CAAAAAACCACAACTCACAACCAGATACACAAGAAGCAAAAACAACACTTCTACAATTCCCAAATAAAGTTCCAGTATCGCTAGTAGCACTATTCATATTGGACTCAAATAAATTAGTAAGAGAGGTTGTTGTAGAATTTTTAACCTATAGAGTAGAAGGGAATCCCGTTCCACATCTAGAAAAGGCTTTCAATGATGAGGATTGGGAGATAAGATTACTAGCACTTCAAGAACTAAGAAAACTGATTGATATTGGAGAGATTGAAGATCCTAACATATTTCAAATAAACTTGAAAGCTTTATATGACCCCCATCCTAGAGTACGTTTTGAGGCTATGAGTAATATAGGCGTATTAAAAGAACCTCAAGCTATTGGGATTTTGGGTGAAATCGCAATAAATGACAAAGATTCAAATAATAGGCTTATGGCAACTGAAACTATGACAGCTATTCGAAGAAGCATTAGATTAGATTAGCACATAGCTCAGTTAAATTTTTAACAGTAAGAAGGGAACAAATCACGATGAAACCTCCAATTTGTGTTATTTGTAATAACAGATTTCTTCATTCAGATGAAGGTGGTATTGTCTATTTTAAGAAGAGAAAAGCTGATATCAAGTGGCAAAGAAAAATGGAAAGAACAGGATCTGTCGGTCACCCCCCATACGCAGAGTGGTTTTGTGGGAAACACTATGAAGCGGCAAAAGAACTTGAAAAACTCACCATTAACAAAGCGATGGATATTTTAAGGAAGAAATTTAGTCAGAAATAAGAATTTATCTCATTTTTTATCATTACCCTCTTCACAAATTTATTAATTGATTAAAGCTAATTAATCTATTAGGGGTTCCATTGGGTTCAAACTCAAGTCAGCTTGATAGAGCTGATCAACTAATTGTTAAAGGAAAGTATGAAGAAGCATTACAATTAGTGGAAACTCTCGAAGAATCTTACAAACTACATAAGAAAGAAGTATTAAACTGTCAAATCTGTAAAAGTACAATCCTCAATAAACTAGGTAGGTATAATCAAGCTCTTGAGATATTAGAACAAACCTCCCAAGAAACTAAAGACAATCAATATTACTTACTCTTAATGGACTCGATAATAGAAAAAGCATACTCACTTTGGAGATTAGGAAGACTGAATAAAGCATTAGAGTGTCTTAAGCAGAATGAGGAAATTCTTCTATCTATTAGGAAACAAGAAAGTAAAGAAGTAAAACGCCGAATAGCTAGTACTCTAAAATTGAAAGGAGTAGTATTTCAATCAAAAGGCAACCATTCGAAAGCTCTAGAATTATTTACTGAAAGCCAGAAATTATGGGAAGAATTAGGAGACAAACAAGAGATTAGCACAATTTTAAACAATATAGGAGTTCTTTTTAGAACTAAGGGGGAGTTGGAAAAAGCATTAGAATACTACGAGCAGAGTCTGACGATTTACAATGAGATTGGTAATAAAGATGATATTGCAACAGCAATGAATAATATTGGAAATCTTTACATGTATAAAGGAGAGATTGACAAAGCGTTAGAATACTTCAAACAATGTCTTAGATTATGGGAAGGAACAGGAAATGATCAATATACAGCTCTAGTTTTATGTAATATAGGTGATATTTACCAACAGAGAGGAGATTGGGAAACCTCAACACTATATTATAAAGAAAGCCTCTATTTGAGAGAGAGGATAGGGAATCAAATAGATATTGTTCTCTCTTTATATGGATTAGTAACTGTATCGTTAGATGCTCAGATGAAAGATAGAGCAAAACGATATTTAGATAGAATTAGAGAGATTGATAATAAAGAAACGAATGATTTTATTAACCAGATAAAAAGAGTAGCTGAAGCACAGTATCTTAAAACTAGTACAAGAATGAAAGATAAAGTTGGTGCTCAAGAGTTATTTCAAGAAATTTTGGAAGAAGATGTTCTTGACCATTCTATTACTATAACAGCTTTACTTAATTATATTGAATTACTCCTTGAAGAACTCAAGATGTCAGCAGATCAAGAGTTGTTAGATTTGATAAGAACACTGGTTGAGAGTCTTTCAGAGATTGCTGAACATCAAAATTCTTTCACACTATTAACTAAAACCTATTTACTGCAAAGTCAGCTTTCTTTAATCGATTTGGATTTAGTAAAAGCAAGAATTTTGTTAACACAAGCAGAACAGATTGCCGAAGATAAAAATCTCAAACATCTTGCGATGAAGATATCTAATGAACATGATGTTATGCTTGAACAATTAAGTGATTGGGAAGATTTAATTAACAAAGAAGCTAGCTTAAAGGATCGGTTAGAATTAACAAGATTTGGAGAATTAATGGTTAGTTTGAGTAATAAAGGAGATGTAGAATTTCCTCAATTAATCAATGAAGAACCTGTAATGCTTTTAGTTCTTGCTGAATCTGGGACACCATTGTATACTAAAAATTATCTTGAAGGGAGTGAGTTAGATGGTGTTTTAGTTGGAGGTTTTCTGGCAGCCATAATAAATTTCTGTAACGAAACTTTCTCTTCAAAAGGTTCTATTGAAAGAATAAAGCACCAGGAGTACACGTTATTACTTAAACCTAAAAAACCGTTATTCTTTAGTTATGTGATTAAAGGGCAAACTTATGCAGCGTCTCAAAAACTAGAAG
>CAZJUB010000182.1:0-2628 GCA_964549075.1 uncultured archaeon
TAGCATATATACACACAGAAGCGTATCCAGCAGGAGAATCAAAACATGGACCAATTGCGCTAGTAGAAGAGGATTATCCAGTGGTATTTATAGCTCCAAAAGATCAGACAAGAAGTAGAATGATAAGTAATATAATGGAGATGAAAGCAAGAGGAGCAACAGCGATAGTGGTGATAGAGGAAGGGGATAAGGAAATAGAAGAATATGGAAAATGGAAATTAGAAATACCAGAAGGATACTCGGAAATGTTAAGTACAATACCGTATGTGATACCATGCCAGCTCCTAGCGTACTATGCATCGGTGAGAAAAGGACTAGATTGCGATCGACCTCGAAATTTGGCTAAAGCAGTAGTTGTTCTTTAAAAAGAATGGATAATTAATTAACCGTTCATTTTATGTAATTCTGACTCTAGATTAACAAGTAATTGATAGGTTGCGTCATCATCAAGCATGTTTACAAGTATAAATGATTTAGCAAAAGAGGATAATGCTTTTTTTCTCTTCAAGAGGTATTTAACAGTAGATTGTTTCAATAATCTTTCAATAAAAATCCGTCTTCTTTTAGGGTAATAAACAAACAAAGAATCACACAACCTTTTAAGATTCAATAAAATCTCAAACAAACCAAATTGAACCGAAATTCCAGCAGGCACATTATTTTTCACTCTTGATCTATCAGTACGATGTTGTATTCCTAGTCTGGTTAACAATTTCTCTATCATTTTATCTGAAGAGTGAGTTGCAAAGCCAACACTAAATCTTGCTTTTCCCCCACCAACAAACCCATCACCTTCTAATATTCCAAAAAGAAAATCCCAAACTTCATCATCTTTTAAACATTCGTTAGCAAGATAGTTCAGAATATGCATCATAACTCTTACATGAAGTTCCATTACTAAATTTCTATCATCCCTAACCCCTAATGATCCACACACATTCCATTTCCTTATATTCTTTGATTTAGACTTTCTAACCCAAATCCGTTTTTCCTCAATATCTATATTTGATTTTTCTTTCCAAAATTGTATTAGATTCCTCTTGACTTTTCTATCTAATCTTCTATTTGATGGTTTCATAGTATAAGTTAATTCAAATACTAGACTGTTTCCAAAAACCAATTGATTATACTTTTTAATGTAATAATCTGCTTGTTCTGGTGTTGAAGCATTTATCCGCCATGCCCATCCTTTCTTTGTTCCATCAGCATAATAGCAACCAAAATAATGAATAAAATCTAACAGATTAATTTGTATAGGTGTAAATACTGGTACATGATTTCCTAGAAAAATAATCATCTCGTTTTTATGTACTTTCCCTAGAATTCCATCTGGAAATAGTTTAGGCAAGTAATACTTTTCATAATTTACTTTTTTCTTCTGCTTAGAGGGTAGTTTTTCTATTTTCCTAACGAATTTTGCTCTTGCTTCTGTTGAGCGAGGAACATCACTTAACCTTAGAGTAAATCTATACTCATCTCCACTAGATCTATTAGAACGGTCTATTAGACCTATTATTACCACTTCTCTAAATATTCCCCCTGGTGTTAGTAGCTCTACCTCCCACAAATCATCTTTTTTTAATTTGTACTCTGCTACAATTGACTGAGGTAACCCCACTATCTTATCTTCATTAATTAATACTGGAAAATGCTCCATTTGATGAATGTAACATGTAACTGTTTTGCCAATTAGAGATTGCTCTATACATAGATCTTTAGATATGTAGAAACCCCAAACATTTTTTTGTTTCTTTAATTTAGCACTCATTATCTGTGTTTCCAGGTTGGAATCCACTAAGGTAATATCGTAGAAAGACTCTAATTCTAGAGGTTCTCTTAGCTCAATTGGAACAGTAATCCATCCTGATCCTCCACCACCTCCTTTACTTATCTTTCCTTCCCATTCAACTACTGTCTTAACATCTTTCCACTCAGGTTCTTTTAATCTTTCAATTTCGCTCTTTTTCTTCCTTGGAAAGTCTTCACTGGGATCAAATTTCCTTATGAAGACACTCACTTCTTTTCCATAGAGATTATAGTTTGAACACAGCTCTGAAGGTATATAGAAATACCAAGAAGAACCTTTTCTCAAATTTGTAGTATAAGCTATTCCCTCTCCTCCTTCAGTAAACATAAACACATCATAATCAACACCAAGTTCTGCTTGCTCTCTCATCTCTGAAGGTAAAGATATCCACCCCTCTTGTTTTGTTGGACGATGTCTAACTACGCCCACCCAATTTACTTCACTTTCTTTTTCAATAGCAACTCGATCTAAAACTAGCTCTTCAGAAGCTTCATTTGTTGATACTCTTTCTTCTTGGAAGTCATGGGAGTCTGTTTCGTTCATTCTTGTTGTACCACTAGTATTATCTGTTTTTTTCTTGATAAACACCTGTTCTTTTTTGCGATATTCCCCCAGACTCGGTGTAGCATTTACTATCTCTTCTAACAATCCCTCAGTTACCTTCTTCTCTACATTTGCTAACTCTGCTACCCTAACTAAAGCTACTGGTACCTCTGCTTTGATATCCCATATTATCACTCCTCTCACCTTGTTCTTGTTTATCTCATGCTTTTCCTTCTCCCACTCCGCTCTTGTCTCTATACCTTCCTCTACTGCTCTTC
>CAZJUB010000183.1:0-2609 GCA_964549075.1 uncultured archaeon
TAGCACTAGAAGGTGATTTTGCTTATGTTACAGATATTTCAAATGGTTTAACAATAATAGATATAAATAATCCAAGTTCACTTTCTAAAGCTAGTTCTTGTGATATCCTGGGTTTAGTTTATGATGTAGAAATTTGGGGATGTTACGCTTATATAACTTCCTACGAAGATGGTCTCCAAGTTTTAGAAATAAGTGATTTAACTTCTATTACTCAAATCTGTTACTATTATGAAGCTTTTATTGATCCAAAAGGTGTTGAGTTTGTAGAAAATTATGCTTATATTGTTGCTGGAACTGATTTTCTTATTCTTGATGTTAATGATCCTACCAATCCAACGATTGTTGCTAAATCTTCCTTCGCAATAGTAACATATGCTGAAGATATTTCTATTTCAGGTGATTTTGCATATATAGCGGATAGATATGATGGTTTAATAATTATCAATATAACCGATCCTTTTTCACCTAACTCTATTGCTAGCTTTAGCACACCTGGAACAGCTAGAGGTGTTTGCGTTGCAGGAGATTATGCTTATATAGCAGATGGAGGAAGTGGTCTAACAGTAATTGATATTACTAATCCGTTTTATCCACTAGTTGCTGGAACAGTAGACACTCCTGGAGAAGCACATAAATTACATATTGAAGGTGAATATGCATATGTAGCGGATTGGAACAGTGGTTTGCAAGTTATTGATATTTCTGATCCCACTTCTCCTTTCATTTCTGGTTCATATGATACTCCTGGTGCTGCTGATCAATTGTCTATGGAAGGAAACTATGCTTATATAGCTGATATAGACGGTGGTTTGCAGATAATTAATATTACTAATCCTGTTTCACCTTCTTTAATTTATAACTATAATCCTGCAGAATTCGATTATACAATGGATGTTTGTGTTCATGATAATTACTTATTTCTAGCTCTTGGTGGAGGTATTACTTCTAGAGGAGAATTGCGTGTTCTTGATGTAGCAAATCCTGCATCCCCAATCTATATTAGAAGTCGAACTACACACCCTTGGGCTACATTTGTAAGAGTTTGGAGCGATTATGTATTTGTTGGAAACTTTGATTGGGATATGGGTGAAATTGCCCCTATGTATATTTTTGAATACAAAAAAACCCGCGCACGTTTATATGAGCCTTCAAGTATTAGTATTGCTCAATCCATAGAAATTCCTACTGGTACAGATTCTTACTTCTTATTAAGTGCAACTTTGACTGCTTTAGCTAACATTCCAACAGAAACATCAATCACTTACTACCTTTCTGCAGATAATGGTATACACTGGGAGCTAGTTACCTCTGGTTCTGAGCATTTCTTTAGCTATACAGGTGTTCATTTAAAATGGAAAATTATTTTATCAGCACTAGATGCAGTAACGTCTTCATCGGTTTCTTCATTATCAATCTCATATAAAACAAAGCTTGAATCACCTTCTCTTCTCAGCCCTTCTGATTTTTATACAACGAATGATAATACGCCATCATTCTTATGGTCAGCAGTCTTAACAGCAACGAACTATCTCATTCAAATTGATAATACTATAACCTTCGATTCAGTTAATCTGATTAATCAAACAACAGGAACAACAAGTTATACTATTTCTTCACCACTTTTTGACGGTATTTACTATTGGCGAGTAGCTCCGATTGATCCAGAAGGCGATATTGGTGTCTTTTCAGCTTATCGCAGTATCCTTATAGACACAACTCTTCCACTATTCATCTCTCATCCTTCTGATTTCTCATATGAAGAAGGGACAACTAACAACGAAATCACCTGGATAGTTGGAGATGCGAATCCTCTCTCTTATACTGTTACCAGAAATGGTGCGAGTATTGTTTCATCTTCTTGGGATGGCAATTCTATTACAATCGATATTGACAGTTTATCTTCAGGAGTCTATACTTTCAATTGCAAAGTGTATGACAAAGCAGGTAATTCTGCTAATGATATTGTAGAAGTAACTGTTTTTGAAACTATCAATCCTTTAATTGATCATCCAGCAGATATAAGTTATGAGGAAGGCACAACAGGGCATTCTATTTCATGGACTGCAACAGATGCAAATCCAGGAACATATGTAGTCTACTTAGAAGGAACAGAATTGGGTTCTGATTCCTGGACCTCAGGTGTCCCTATTACAATATATATCGATGGATTAAGTGAAGGTAGCTACAATTTCACTATAGTTGTTTTTGATACATCAGGAAATCAAGCAATAGATACGGTGATTGTTAATGTTAATCCAGCAATTCCTGAATTTGAAAAAATTAGTCTTAACCTATTGTTTATTACTCCTGTTGTTATCGCGTTGTTTTACAAAAAGCAAAAGCAATTATTCTGATATTTTTATCCTTTTTTATTTTTTTCTCTTTTTCTTCTCTTTTTCTTATTTTCTCGAATCTTCCGAGAAATCTTTTTATTCTAGATTTTTGTAGATTATAAGATAGATAAAATAAGGAGTCGTCTTATATGAGTTTTAATAAAATAGATTTTCGAAGGAGAACAATCATTTTACTGTTATTTTTAACTGGTTTACTCAACCTTAATACCAATAATCCTTCAGTTACTACTGTTCAAGCTGCTTCTGGCACTTTCA
>CAZJUB010000184.1:0-2569 GCA_964549075.1 uncultured archaeon
GATATAATTGTAATAATACTAAAAGCATAACTATTGGCCAGAAGAAAGGATGATCACGATTTAGAACAATAACTACAATTAATATTACAAGTTCTATGCAAAAAAAGATTAAAGACATTGTTCCAGGCTGCACAGCAATTTGATATTAGAAGATTATTTTAACATTTCTACTAATCTTTTTAGTATTTTTTAGAAATAAATTTTATCTTCTCATGAAATAATTTTAATAAGCTAATATCAAACTACTTGAATGGTGTATAATATGACTAAGAAATATCCTGTTTTTCTAATGTCTGGTAGAGATAGGAACATCCGAAGAGAAATAATGAAACAACTTGATCCAGATGAGAAATATAAAGGAAAATGTCTGTTACCTTTACTTGGAAAGCCTGTTATACAATGGGTGGTAGATGAACTTGTTCAATCAAAGTACGTTGAAGGAATTTACTCTTTAGGAGTATCGAGAGATGATATTGATTTAGGAGATAAAGTGGAATATGTTCCTGTTGACTTCTATGCAGATTTAAGTGAAAAATGGTTAGCAGGATATGAATATCTAAAAGCTCAAGGAAAGGAATTTAGTGATTATGTGATATGTATGGCAGATACACCTGCAATGACGATTGATAAGATTGAAGAATTTTTTGAAAAACTAACAAAAATGGAAGGGTATGATTTCATTTTATCTTTAGTACCTTATGCACTTGCTCAAAAATGGTTTCCAGAAGCTGGAAGGGTTGTAGGAAATTTCAGAGATTATCAAGTCTTTCCTGGAGAGATGATGACATATAGTGCTCATGCGATTACTACAGGTAAAAAGATTTTTGATGATATAAGTCGTTTGAGAAGAAAACGAGCTTTTTGGCCTGTTGCTTGGTATATCTTCAGAAAACCAAAAACTTGGCTGAAAATGTTTAAAATTTTGTTTAAAATCGCTAAACTTGATGACGCAATGAGAATTCTAGAATTATCTTTCAAAGCGAAATTGGGGTATATATTTGTTGAAGATTTAGGCTTTGGTTTAGATATGGATGTTCCACAAAATTATGAGCAACTTGAAGAATATATGATTAAAACAAAACTAAAAGGAAAAAAGATTGAAAAAAGTAAAATTTGAGAAATTCTTGCTTCGATAATTTTATACAATATTTTTTATATGAAAAGTCCTATAGTTAATATTACTATGAAAAGAATGAGATTTTTAACTATAACTACATTATGTACTCTTTTAATTTCGCTTCTATTTTCAAATGTTTCTAATGCAATACTAGCTTCAGATCAACTTGAAGTAGGAGCAGGCAGTAAGGTTGAGGGAAAACTGCTTATTGAGACAGCTGTAGCTGGAGATGAATTAGTTGCCTATGTCACAATACATGTTGTCAAAATCTATACACCAGCTGATATTCCTGACAGAATAATTCTAATTGAAGTAGTAATGCAACCTCAAGTGGATTATGGTTTTGGTTTTATAAATGCACCCACTGACCTTAGATTAGTATTCTTAATTTTCTATGATAATAGAACTACGATAATGTTAGCTGAACTATATTCTGCTAATTCAACAGATTCAATTGAAATGTCAGTTTTAGATCAATCCAAGTATGCTGATTTGACAAATCCTGATAATAGAAAGATTACTTTTGGTAATGGAACAACTGCTCTTGCAGGCTCATTAGAACATGCAGATCCAAAATACCTTCTCTTAGAAGATTTCAGCTCAGTATCTGACCATTATCTGTTTTGGAATAAATATACCCTTTTTGCAATATCACCAACCGCTGTAATTGGAGATGATATTAGTTATGATCCAAATCTAGGTTTAGTAGTTGGAACCCCAGCTGTAACAACATCCAATGGAGATTCTTACGATGCTATATGCGTAGAATACTATGATACTGTTCTCTTTAATGATTGGGGAACCGCATATGAAATAAATGTGTGTTATGAAGCTGCTACAGGTTTTATTTTACAGGTTTATGAATACTTGGATCAGGGTACTTGGAAATTCATCCCAGGAACTGTTGATGTTGTTAGATCTCCTTTCTCAACAACTGCTATCATTTTGGGAATAGCTGCAATAGGTTTGATAGTTTATTTATATAGAAAGAAAAAATAGTCTTTTTCTTTTTTCTTTTACTTTTTTTGAAAGAAAATTTTGCATTTCCGAAAGAGTATTGTTTATATATTTAAACTCGCATAGAATCTATTAGGGTTTTAACCATGAAAAGAGGTATTGGCTACGTTATTGCTTTAAACATAGTTTTATCTATTTTAATTGGGGGTTTAATAAAAGTAAATACTGTAAATGCTTACCAAGACTTGTATTCAGGAGACCAACTTCTGTATTATGCAGGATATGACTATTACTATGATGAACAGTACATGACACTTTTTGAATATGCTTTATCAAGTTATTCATCTTATCTGGATGTACATCATCAAGAATTACAAGCGGATGAGTATCACAGCTATACAGTCAAAAATAATTATGGATCTTATACAGATGGCAGACGAACGAGTACATACATAGATATTTACCGAAATGATTATGATGAATATTATCAATATA
>CAZJUB010000185.1:0-2526 GCA_964549075.1 uncultured archaeon
CTGTAATGAGATTCACGAAACAAATAGCAGATATTGTTCGAACTGTAACTTCGACTTAGAACAAGATATTTTAAGATTCAAAAATAGACACCTTCCAATCCATTTTAGCGGAGTAGGAGTTGGTTTTGGTGTAGATGGGGATGATTTCTGTGATTGTTGTGGTGATTGCTGTTGTGGTGGTAGTAGTAAGAAAGAAGAGAAACAAGGGTGTTGTATGAACCTCTTGGATTGTCTTTAATACTACTTTTTTTTTATTAATTAGAATTTTTCATGTTAACTTGTTTTTTTGAAATTTGTTTGACATAGGTTTAAAAAGAAATCAAAGTATATTTGGGGTTGAATCAAATTTCGAGGTAAAAGAATGAAAATCAGAAAAAAAATCCTTTTTACAATCATAAGTCTAGGGATGATGTTTTCATTGGTCTTAATGACTACAAATACTTCTCTAACTTATGCAAGTCTAGATAATAATGACAACCAAATAGCAATGTTTTCCCATAAACCCAATTGGAGATGGACAAATATGGAAATAGTGTCTTCTGCTAGTGCAGGAAGTAGTTCATATCCTGATATAGCAGTAGATTTAGCTGGGAACGTACATGTAGTTTGGAGTGATAACAGTAATGGAGATTATGATATTTTCTACAAGAAATGGGTAGCTTCAACAGAAACTTGGCTTACAACAGAAACAGTTTCCACAATTAGTACTGGAGATTCAACTTGGCCAGCAGTTGATGTTGATAGTGAAGGAAATATTTACGTAGTTTGGGCAGATTTAACTAATTATGCAAGTTCAGGTACAGATAGTGATATATTCTTCAATGTTTGGGATGTATCAGCAAGCTCATGGAATGGAACAGAAGTTGTATCAACTGAGAGTACGTTAGCCTCAACTCGACCAGCTATTAAAGTAGATTCTTCAGGAAACGCTTATATTTGTTGGGAAGACCAAACAAATTATGATTTGAGTGGAAGTGACTATGATATTTTCTTCAAGAAGTGGATTTCTTCAAGCCAATCTTTTACAACTACTGAAGTTGTATCCTTAATTAGCTCTGGTGCTGCTGTTTACTCGTCAATAACTGCAGATGAACAAGGAAATGTTTACTGTGTATGGCTTGATCAATCGTATAGAAATCCTGATAGAGATTTATTATTTAATAAGCTTGATGAACAATCGGGATTATGGGTTGGAACGGAATTACTCAACATTGGTTCAACATTAGATTTTTGGTCTTCCAATGATATAATTTTAGATTTAGAAGGAAATATCCATGTAATTGCAAAAGGAGAAAGTGCTTCTGATCAAAAAATCATTTACTATAAGTGGGACGTAAATGATGAATATTGGTCTGATGGAAAAGTAATTTCTCAATCTGGTGATGTAAGAGATCCAACAATTGTTTCAGATCCAGTTGGAAACCTTTATCTGGCTTGGTATACCTATCGTTCATCTGATGGTGATGTCTGCTTTAGTTATTTTGATCATTCAACTTCCAGTTGGTCTTCAGAAGAGATAATATCATCTACAGAAATCGACAATCCCGATATGCCTGCTTTAACTATTGATAATATAGGTCATATACATGTGGTTTGGAGAGACACCTACGATTATTTCTCAAGCGGAACTGACTCAGACATCTATTATAGAAAATACATAGGTCCTCCTGAAACACCTAAACTCGATCCTATTATTCCTATCATTAGTGAAACAGGAGACATAAATCTAGAGTGGGAAGAATCCTACGGTGCTACAGAATATTACATTTATCAATCTTTAAATCCTATCTGGTCAGTTGAAGACTTATCACCTGTTTTTACGACTTCCGATACCAATGCCACCAACATCCTATTAGTTGAGGACACCTATTATTATGCTGTTATTGCAAGTAATTTCGCTGGAAATAGTTCTGTTTCCAATTGTGTATTTGTAACTTATGAAGTCCCTCATCTTCGAGAATTTGCTATAACAACCAGCATTGTTTTAGGAATTGCTATTATTGCTATAGTTACAACTAGAAAATGGAAAAAGAAATAATTTCTTTTTCTTATTCTTATTCTTTCATTTCATTCAATTAACATGATTGGTGTAAAAAGTTAAAGAGATGTAACAAACTAAATTTTCTACTAAATCTTTATTAAGAATCAATTCAGTTATCCATCCGATGTTTAGGAAGAGAGCATACGGTATATTTTTGTTTTAGCTATTCTTCTTATAGCTCTAATACCAACAAATAGTATTCAAGCAGCAGCTAGTAAAACATACGATTTCTACAATGAAGAGGGAACAAGAGTAGAAGTCACCACGATAATCAATACGGTTTATCCAAAGAATGGTGCAAATTCAATTGATTTTTGAGCTATTCTAGAGGGACTCCGACATACAGCCGTGAGAATCTATAACATAGTTGCAAACTTCCGTATTGCTTCATATGAATCTGGATCTACAAGTATATCAGATCTTACTTCAGTAGGAAAAACTGTTTCTGCTTCTTCATCTTTTGATTATGATCCAGCTTGGGGAGA
>CAZJUB010000186.1:0-2516 GCA_964549075.1 uncultured archaeon
TTCTTGGTAGTTCTTTTTCCTTTAGCTTGAATTGCTGTTTGTGGACAATAACTAATACAAGCAAAACAGTAAATGCATTCAACAGCCATATTCCACTTTGGTTTTCCATTTACGATTTCTATTATTTCAGATAGACAGATTTTTTCACAAGTTCCACAGCTTTTACACTTATCATCAGCGTAGAATGATTTCTGTAACCCAAAATATTTTGTTTTGTGGAATAAGAAAGTGCTGAATCTCAAAAGAGAATTCGCTAGTATGAAAATCACTGGGCCAGTTTTCACATGATAAGGTGTTCTTTCCACAATGTATTCTTGAATTACATCTAATTTAGATTGCATCTCATTCTCTAGTTTGCTAATTTCCTCTTCAGTCGGTACAGCAAAGACAGGGATGTAATTTACAGGCATCATTACTTCAAAAGATGCATTTAATTTGTATTTTCTTTTCTTCAATAATTTGTTAATATCTTTGAAAACCTTATCTGCACATTCTCTGTTAGAAAAAGCAAAGAAATAGGATACATTATCTAGATTGATTTTCTGCAAGAATTCCTTAATAATTTTGGGAATAGTATGTGCATGAATAGGGAAGATTACACCAACAGCTTCTTCTTTTGGTTCTAAATCATTATGCTTCAGAGCGCTCAACACTGGTCTAAGGATAATTTCAGGAATTCGTTTTTGTAGCTCTTTCGCAAGATATATTGAGTTTCCTGTTCCTGAGAAATAATAAATTACTGTACTCATATTGTCTAATCACAAATCCGAATTCTAAAAATTCTTTGGATTATTTAATATAAAAATAATTTGAAACAAAGCATGAATATTATAGTTGAGAAAGAAATCAGTTAATCATTGAAAAGAGACCAAAGTATAAAGTGACTTCTGACTAGTTTAAAAGAATAACCTTTTCTTAAAGGAAACAAATTTATTCAATGATTCTAAAGTATCTTAATGACTGTAACTACTCGAAGAAAGAAGGATATTGAACTTGATATTAAAAGAATACACGAGTTAAACTTATCAGGGGAAGATACTTTGAGATCACTATGTCAGCTTATGGATTTTATGAACAGCTTTAAAACAGATGCACGAAAGGAAGAAGACCTTAGAATAGATCTTTATCTGAGAGAGAAAAGAAACAAGAAAGGTTAAGACAATGACAGCAGAAGAAAACGGTTTTGAATCCTTTATTAAGGATTTCACAGATGCATTCAATGAGTCTGATATCAAGTATGTATTAATCGGAGGAATAGCTGTAAATTACTATGGTCGTCCTAGATCCACTCTTGATGCAGATATTATTATTGAAAAAAATGAGGGTAAAATAGAAATTTTGGAACAGAAATTAAAAAATAACAATTTTCTTGTTTCAGATAACGAAATCATAGATTCAGTAAATGAAGGTAAACTTTGTTCAATTTTCTGGGACAAAGATATACTTCTGAGAGTAGACATTAAGATACCTACTAGGCTTTTGGAAGAAGAAGCACTTTTGAATAGGAAAAAGATATCAATTTTTGATAGAGAGATTTTCATTCAAATACCAGAAGAAATTATAATTGCAAAATTACTTTATGCAAGCGATCAAGATTATGATGATGCTTATAGTATGATTCTTAGATTGAAGAACCAACTCGATTATAAAATGTTGGACAAATTATCTAAACGAGAAGGAGTGCAAGAAAAGCTCAAGAAACTACTCGAAGAGAGCAAGAATTTCATTGAATAAAAAAACAAATAATTTTAATATATTATTATCATAGCTGAGTGTCATGCAAGCACCTACTCATATCCTAACTGGAATCCTTCTTTTAGAGATTTTTCGAGCTATCTTTCCAACAGCTGCTTTGTGGATTCAAATCGTTGTTGTACTTCCTTTAGCCGTAGCAAGTCATTTTCTTCTTGATGCTTCTTCAATAATTACTTACCACCCACCTAAAGCAGATTGGAAAGACTGGTTTTGGGTATCTTATCATTCAGTGATTTACATCGGAGCTATTGTGATTCTAGTCTTCTACTTGGTTGATTATTGGTGGGTTATTATTGCAGCAAATCTACCTGATATAGTTGATTGGTTAATTTTACGAGCAATATTCAAGAAGAAACCAGTCTGTCATCCTGTTGCAGATAAAATAAGAAATTTCTTATTTAGAAAAACTCCAAACTGGAATCATAAACGTTGGACAATAATTTTCGAATTTGTAATCGTAGGAGTATTATTAACCTCAGTTTTGCTACTTCAAAAAATCGTTTCAGTTTGAGGATTTCATTAGTATTTCTTCATTATTCTTAGAATTGATACGAAATCTGAATATTCTTTAAATTTTAAATGAATAAACATTGCTAGGTCAAATATATCACACAAGCTCATCATTATTCTTGTCCTAAGTTTCCAACAAGGATTGCGTGGAGTTTTTTTATAATAGGAGAAAAACTCTTTCAGTTGAATTTTATCTGACCATTTAAGAATCTGTTTTTTAGGATTCTTTATATGAAATAAAAAATCAATTC
>CAZJUB010000187.1:0-2412 GCA_964549075.1 uncultured archaeon
AAAGGCAATAGAAGAAACAGGAGCAACAATTGTTGATAAGGCTAGATTCAAAGGTCTATTTAAACCTAAAATTAAGCAAGCAATTAACTTTGGACAACATATCAATCAAATTTGTGAAAAAACAAAGTAAGAGAGAAAAAAAAAGAATTATTATGTTTATTACAGATCTCACTATACAGTACTTATAATTTATACTCACTTTCTAGAGTTATGACTTCAATACTGTTTCTTCTTTCTTCTAGTTTCTTTGTGAGTTCTTGGTATTTGGGATCATTTCTAAGTTTTTTGACAGTTTCATCATAATGTGATTTGTCTTTGTAAGCTACCATTAGGTACATCTCACGTGTATTATCAGCATTTGTTCCACCACCTAAAACATTTACATCATATTTTTTATAGATTTTACTGAATTCATCAAAACTATCGTCGTAAATGACATCTGCTTCTTTTTGTATCGATTTATAGAGTTTATATATCATATGCGAAAGATTCTGTTGGTTATTTTAAATGCAGGTATATACCAAAAAATTGGTAATGATACTCGAATTTGAGTAAACTGTTTGGTATTTATAGTAAGAGGTTATGCAGAATGAATTTGCAAAGTTTTATAATTTCTATCGTACATTTGAACTGTGATGAAAGCACTTATAGTATATGATTCAGTTCATGGTAATACAGAAAGAATTGCTCAAGTAATTGGTAAAGTAATCGCTCAAGAAATAGAAGTAGTAGTGATAAGAGCGAATGAGGTGAACACAGAACAGCTAAAAGATACCGAATTAGTAATAATAGGTTCACCTACACATGGAGGATGGTTTACAGAAGCAGTAAAAGAGTTTCTTAATAATACAATGAAACTAGTAAAACAAGATATCAGAATAGCAGTGTTTGATACTAGAACACCACCAGTACTTATGTCCAAAGTTTTTGGATTCGCAGCCAATAAGATGAGAAAGACATTGAAGAAACAGGGAAGAGAAATTGTCGTGGAACCTGAAGGTTTTCTTGTAGAGGGAATAAAAGGACCTTTATTAGAGGGAGAAGAAGAAAGAGCAGAGAAGTGGGGAAAAAGTATTGTTGTGAATAAATAATTCTGAATAGAAATATCAATTGTGATTAAACTTTATTAATGCATCATACTAGAATTCACTGATTTTATGAGGAAAAATCCCAATAAATATAAGGAAACAAATGCGTTCTTCTCTTTTAGCAGTAATATACTTCATACTAGACTTAACCACCGCTATTAGTGGATGTGGATGGCCGATGGTTCTTATTCTATTACCTGATTTAATTCAAGGTTCTATGTATCTAGAATTCTATTTCAACTATGAAGGATTTGTATAGATTTTAGAACATCCTTCTTTTCTTTTTTGCTCAGTTTACTTCAAATGATGCCAGAAGAAAATTTGTTCAAATATCCACAATTGATTCTTATTCAATTTCTTATACTTTTTAAGAAAGGCTACTTCGCAAGGTAGAGCCTCCCATTCTTTAGTTCCAAGCTTATTCAGATTCTTATAATAGACAGCTCTATTTTCTTCTACTATTTCTATAGCTTCTCTATAGGCATTAAGAGCATAAGTAAACATTTCTGTACAAATATCGAGAGGGAGTTCAGGATGCAAGCTTCTCAAAGCTTTAATGGCTTTCTCTTCGTTTTTATCATATTTCCAGTAATCCACTAACCTATGAGCGATAATTAGAGCATTAAACTTCAACATCTCGGAAGAATCTTTTATCCTTGATTCTTTATTTTCAATGACAAAAGAAATCTCAGTATATTGATTAAACATAGAGATTTTTACTGTTGAAAGATCGATGTTTTTCAAGAATAGTACTATTCTCTCGAATATCTCTTTTTTACTTCCACTGCATTTTGAGATACCTGCTGACTTACAGAAATTCTGTAATTCTGCTTTGAAAAGAAACTCCTTTAATAAATCCACTTGAAAATTATCATGCTCTAATAATTGAGTTATCAATTCTTTTCTTTTCTTTCTATTGTTCTTGTTTATTCCAAAATAATCTAAAATCTCTGAGAATCTCTGTTCAGTGAAATAGTAAAAAAATATTGTAAGATAGTTCATTTTCTAGGTAAATATATTTACTTAACTTATAAAGTGATTCAGCAATGCATTGAAGACATACTATTAATGTTCTTAAATAACTTCATTTGAAAGTCTTATACTGCATTTTATGTAATGATTACTTGCTGTGACTAAAGCTTATTAATGCTTCATAGAAGAAACTAATTGTTAGATATGGGTAAAGAATACAACAAATACGAAGAAATTCAAACTTATTTATCATTAGCAGGTAGTGGGGATCCTTGGAGTTATTTATCTAAGACTCGAAAAAACATTCTAAGAGCTCTACATGATAGAATTCCATTTAATGAAGTAGCTTCCA
>CAZJUB010000188.1:0-2402 GCA_964549075.1 uncultured archaeon
GTTTGTTTATGAGAACTATCCAGAGTATACAACTCATTCTACAATTAAAATCGAATATTTTCATCCTAAACCGAAGCAAGAAGATTTCACTTCAGCAGATACGCTATTAGAGCGAAAACCTATAATCACACCAACTTTTGTTAAGTGGTTAGATGAGGAAATTAAAGAGACAACAAGCAGATTAGAAGTATCTGAAGTCCCTACAGAAAAAAAACCAGATGAAATTATGGTTGATGAACTAGTTGTTGAAATGCTTGATATTGCTTATGAAGATATAGCTTCTAAAGCCCAAGAAATATCAACAAAAATCATGCTTGAAAGCTATAGTGAATCAGGTTATATAAACAACAAGATGTATTTTATATTAGAAATACTGGAAAATCTATTAAGTACTCTACAAGAGAAGGATATAATAGGTATTTACACCGAATTTGCGAATACCAAAACCAACATACAGATGCTAGATGAATTAATAGCTTTACATAGAACGTCGTTAAAATCTGATTTAGTAAGATTGCTTTTCGAATTTATCGAAGATGTGGGATTCTTCTTAGATAGCATCGATAGAATAATTACGTTATAGGAATCAAAGTAATAAACTGAATTAGAAAATAAGGTTTTCTCATTCTTGTACTTTAATTAATAATGTTTATTACATGAAATTAATAAATTGTAAGAGATGAATCTAGAGAACATAGAAATTCGACATATAGAAGAACAGGATGAAAAACAGATTATAGATATATGTTATGAAACTGGGGGAGAAAATCTGAAAAAAATTTTCCCAAATCCCTATCTATTTGGATTGCTGTTTTGTTTGTACTATGTTTGGTATGAAAAGAATAATTGTTTTGTTGCAGTAGACAACAAAACTGGGAGAGTTGTTGGATATATAATCAGTTCTTTAGATACAACTGAACAAAGAAAGAAGTTCAAATTTCACATATGTCTAAACAACTTTATGAGAATTTTAGAAAACTAAAAAAGAGATCAATGAAATCACGAATTTTTTTACATTTCATAATAAATAGACCGACCACAAACAATCAAAAGAGAATATTAAAAGAGTATCCAGCTCATTTACATATAGATATAGTTCCTGAATTTCAAAGAAAAGGAATTGGAAAGAAACTAATAGAACACCTTGAAAAATATCTCAAAAGAATGAATATCCAAGGATATCACTTGGAAGTTGACCCTAAAAATATAGTAGGTGTCTCTTTTTATAAGAAACTCAGATTGGAGTTACTAAATTCAAATAGGTTTACCTTGACATTTGGAAAAAAATGGTATAAAAATAGAAAAGAAAAAGAAGAATTATTTGTTCTTCAAGGTTGCATGAGCTGCAGAAAGACGAGCAATAGGAACACGGAAGGGACTTCAGGAAACATAGTCGAGACCTATACGATAACAGAAATCAATAGATTGAGGATCCCCACCTTGTTCGAAATTTATTGTTATCTATTCTTTTTCAGATAATTCCAAATCAATAAAAAAACAATTGCTACTAGTTCTACTCCAGAGAAAGACCAGAAAAGTGCAGGCAGATACTCCCAATATCGGAGATGAGTTTTTCCCCAATTTTTAGGAACAGAAGAATATTCTATTGTACTATCATTAGAAGTCTGAAAGATGACAGTTTTATACGATTTATAAGTGAAGAGGGGATGACCATAGCTTTCTGGTGCACCAACAATACCTGCCCAAACAGTATAGTTGCCAACCGGGGGAATAGTGTCATTATAAACATTTATCTGTACTGCTATAGCAGCTTCCCTTACTGTAACGCCTGGGGGAATAGTGTGAGTAGTTATAAAAATCCAGAAGATATAACCTGTAACAAACGAATAATTGTCTGCCAGTACTATTTTCATCTGGGGGTCTAGTAAATTACTATTTCCAGTGGTATATGTGTAAGTAGTTTTCGAAGGATTCCAGAGTTCAAACACCATAGGTACACCATATGTAACACGTGTTTCTTTTTGTGATATTTCGTCTGGAGGGGGAGGCCAGGTTATATCGATTAATCTGATGTGAATAATATTGGCTTCGTTATCAGGAGGAGCGAAGGTGAAAACAAGAGTTCCAGCTACCAAACAAACTGTGAAAAATAGAGACAGAATGGTAATCTGAGCTTTAATTCCCTTCCATATCATAATACAGATAGTTGTAATTACAGACATATTAGTTTTTCCAAAAGATGTAAACAAAGGGTAATGAAGCAAGAAAAATATTAGAAGAAGAATTGTTTTAAAAATAAAAAAAGGAGAGTAAGACTCTCACTTATTCTTTAAAGTAGCATGTGCAGCGGAAAGACGAGCAATAGGAACACGGAAAGGACTACAAGAAACGTAATCAAGACCAATACGATAGCAGAAGTCAATAGATTGAGGATCCCCACC
>CAZJUB010000189.1:0-2350 GCA_964549075.1 uncultured archaeon
GATGATAGAAGATATCTTACTGATGCTAGGAAATAGGGCAATGTTTGATTGAAAGCTGTTACAAGAACCATTATCTCAATGAAGAATGGTTAAATTTGGAACAAGAATTGTCTTGTGGTCAAGAAGTATTGACTATTAGAATAAGAATATACTATACAAAGCTTCTCAACTTGTATACTAACAAAACAACATCAAATTACTATTTGGATTCTTTTGTAACCATTTGCTTATTATAAGCTACATTGATTAACAATTATTGATGTTAAGGGATAGGACAGGACATCTATTCTGTGCATATGCTAGTTGTTATTATGGTAATCCATCTCCTAGATTATCAAATCCAATAATAATGGCACCTGGAGCTTCAGTTGAAGTAATGTTCGATATTGGGGACGATGGCATATTTGACTATTACGAAGCTACTGGAACAAGCTTGTCCTCTCCGATTGCAGCTGTTCTTGTCCTATTTATCTATCGAATTCACTTTTATCATAACTCTGCATTACCGATATCAGTCGATGAAGTATATAATATACTTTCAACTCACTCTGAAGGATGGTATTTGGATATAACTAAACAACCAGAACCAGGCAACTTGATGATACATTTTGAACACGTTGGTTGGGGAGGAATAGATTTCTATGATGTGTGCTACTTTGCATGGAATTACTTTAAACCAGTCGGTGGAGGTGGTGGAGGAGGTGGTGGTGGTCCTTCACCTAGATAAACCACCTCATCCTTTTATAACCTAACTGCTGAAGACACTAAACATGACTATTAGTTCTCTTAGTTAAGTGCACAATAAATCATATATATGTTTGAACACTTTAGAATATAAGTGAAAAATTAAAGATTTACCCTTTGAATAATATACACTCATCGGTGAGAAAGATTAGATTTAGAAACAAGACATTCGTTACTGTAGGAATTCTTTTCATTCTAATTTTATCAATTACTCTACCTATAATCCTTTACAAATTTTATGATAAGAACGATGATACATTTCTACTACAAATCAAACAAGGTACTATAGGGTCATTTTTTTTTGAAAACGATTTCTTGCTTCATATTCCATACAACCATGTTGATAGAACTAATGGAGAACAAATAGGTTTAGTATCTCTTTTAATGGGTGAAAAAGATGTTAAAATTGAAAATTTCAAAGATTCTTTGAGTTCATGGGATAAAGGAATATTACACTTATCGAAATTACGAGGAATCAAAACTTCATCTGGATGGTACTATCTTTTTGCAAATGGATTAGATAGTTATGATGTTCCACATGTCATTGGTCAACGATCTTTGAATTTCAGTAGTTGGACATCATCTCCTTTATTTAATGTTAATACAGTATCGGAAAATCTATCAAAATTTGTAGGAATTGAGAAGAATTCCAAAGGGGAAGTTTTTGGATGCTTCAGTGATTTCTTAGGGAAAATTAATAGTTCCCGCTATTACAGTTTCTTGATCTATTCTATAAATCAAAATATGGATCTGGTTTATAATTTAACCTATGGAGGAGAAACCGATTATTACTTAAATTCTTATTTTACAATTTTCAATGATAGCTTTGTTATTAATTGGAATTACTATAATTCTACTCTAGATCAAGTAGTTTCCAATTTAATAGTATCAAACGATTCTAAAAGATGGTCTAATTTTACCTTATACTTTCCCAATAATGATATCTTTCCCTGTGGTTTTGAAGTATTTGCTAATAAAATATCTATTTACGCATATGGATTGAACTACAATGCAACAGATCCTGAACCATATTCGAAAACATTTCTATATTCGAATACATACACAAATGACACTCTAACCTCTGAATTATTGTTTACTTTACCAAACCAACTCTATTTTAACGAAAAAAGTATTTATACTTGGAATAATGGTTCTGTATCAATTTTCTTCACTGAATATTTTGAAACATCAGTCAATAGTTATTATGGACTATATTCAGATGGAGTACTTTCACTCAATAAGATTGCATATAACAGTTCATGCAATTTTGTAGAAGCACTACAACTAGATATAAGAGGAGAGAAAATATGTTTGCTTTGGAGAGAAATTCACTCTGACAACTTTCCTATAGAACCGTTGAAGTATTATCTTTACTTCGGATATTTTACAGATAAGACATCTATCGATTTAATGTTTAATAGCAATATTAGTATAATTGAATGGGGGAATGGATCTTTGTTACAAAAGAGAGGGATGTATGTGGCATCAAAAAGGAGAAAAAACATCGAAAATCTACTAGAGAACAGAGTTATGTTCGTTTGAAGAAAGTTATAACAAGAACGAAAAGCTTAATTAGAGTAGGGTAAGGCTGATAGTGTAGAATTAC
>CAZJUB010000190.1:0-2301 GCA_964549075.1 uncultured archaeon
ATTAAAGAACAGAACTACTTTCATTATAACTCATAGATTAGCTACTATTAAGAATGCTGATTTGATTATTGTTCTCAGAAATGGTGAGTTAAAAGACTCAGGTTCTCACGACGAATTGATACTTAGAAATATTGATTATAGAAGGTTGTTTGAACGATTCTCTGAGCTTCCACCGATTAAGGTTATGGAGGGCGATTGATATGATGAGAAGAGCAACTGGACCTACTGAAGAATCATATGATCGAAAATATTCTGATATAGTTTTGCTAAAACGTTTCTTCAAATATCTTGGGCCATATAAAGTGATGCTCGCTAGTATCATTTTTGGTATTTTGATATCAGCTGTAGTAACAATTTTCCCCCCAACAATGGTTCAGAATGCATTTGACGCTCTATCATCAGGATCAGCTTGGACTGTCGTTTTACCTTTTGCTTTAGGGTATGTTCTGTTATCTCTCTTACTTTGGATTATTCAAGTTTTGTTAGGTATAATGGTTACAATTGTTACTCAAAAAGTTATCAAGCAAATTCAAATTGAGACTTACATCAGTCTTCAAGAACATGATATGGTGTTTTTTGATTCAAATGCAACAGGAAGAATTATGAGTAGAATCACTAATGATTCTCAAGAATTAGCTGATATGTTGAATGTTGTAACACAATTTATCTCTAACATCTTAATTCTTGTAACTGTACTTATTTGGATGCTAATAGTAAATTGGCGACTCACTTTAGTAACTCTTGCTATGGCCCCATTTGTGTTCATTGTCGCGTTCATCTTTAAGAAAATTACACGAATGACAACAGGTAGTTGGCGAGCAGCAATTGGGGAAGTAAATGCTTCATTCCAAGAAAGTGTATCAGGAATTTCAGTGGCAAAAGCTTTTGGAAGAGAGAGAAAATCTAAAGAAGAATTTACTGTAATTAACGACCAGACCTTCTATTATGCTAAAAAACGAGCCTTTGCTGTTATGGGAGTTTGGCCTTTGATGGATGGAATTAGTGTCATCGGTTACTTTGGTATAACTCTTTACGGCAGTTCGCTTATTTTTGGTGGTCTAGCTGTTCCTTCAACCATTCTGTTATTTCTTTTACTATTGAACAGATTCCTTTATCCTCTCTTAAGAGTTGCTTCACAATTCTCAACAATCCAAAGTGGTTTTGCTGCTATGGAAAGAATCTTTAGTATTGTAGATGCTAAGAAAAATATAATAAATCCTAAAAATCCTATTCCTAAGAAGATTAAAGGCGAGATTTCCTTTGAAAATGTCAATCATCACTATAGTCCAGGTGAACCTGTTCTTAAAAACATCAATCTTCACATCAACGCAGGTGAATCTATCGCTATCGTTGGCCATACTGGAGCTGGAAAGACCACTATTGCTTCTCTTCTAATGCGATATTACGATATTGCAAACGGTTCTATCAAAATTGATGGAGTAGATATTAGAGACTATGATATGTACAATCTTCGTTCTCAAATAGGGTTAGTAAGCCAAGATGTTTTTCTATTTAGTGGCACTGTTCTAGATAACATTAGATATGGCACTCCTGAAGCAAAACTTGAAGATGTCAGCAGAGTCATAGATGTTGTCGCAGCTCAAGAGTTCATTGACGCCCTTCCTGAAGGATTGAATACAGAGTTAGGAGAAAGAGGAAAAGGATTGTCTGCTGGTCAGAGACAAATGATTTCTTTCGCACGAACACTTCTAACTAATCCTAAAATATTGATACTTGACGAGGCTACTGCTGCAGTTGACGCTTATACTGAATGGAAAATCCAAGAAGCTTTAGATAAACTCTTAGCGAATCGAACTTCTATCGTTATTGCTCATCGTTTAACCACAATCAAGAATTCAGATAGAATAATTGTACTCGACCAAGGGGAGATAGTTGAAGAAGGTAATCATGAGAGTTTGATGAAGAAAGGTGGCTTATACTCAGAACTCTACGAAACTTATTTCAAGCACCAATCTGCTGAATGGATCTCTGAGATAAGCGAAGTATTCACAGATTAATCTGATTATCTAGTACACAAATTATACTCCGTTTCTATTTTTTTTTCAAATTATGTAGTACTATTTAAATACATATTTGTTCATTTATTATGTATTAGAATCTAAGCACATATATTAAATAAAAGGTGAAAAGAAAATTGAAGAAATATAATGAAATAAATAGTTATGGAATAATATCTATTATATTATTTATATTAAGTTAGGGGAATTATACAATGGGAGGAGATGAAGCCCCAGCAGACCTTTATCCTTTAGCATCTGCGATTCCTAATCCAAAGGATTT
>CAZJUB010000191.1:0-2293 GCA_964549075.1 uncultured archaeon
AACGTCTTATCACAGAGTCTTGTAGTTGAACTGATTTCCTAAAAGAATGAAGTGAATAACCTTCTAAATATTCATCAATTAATTGAATTGATACCAAGATATTTTCCAATAAATCAATTATTCTTTGGTCCATAGTATGATAAAGTGTAATATATGTAATTAACTTTATCCTATAAAGAGATACATAAGAGAATATCTTGAGAATATTTTTAAACAATATAAGTTAATGTACAAGATTATGTGTCCAGAATTAAAGTGTCCAAAATGTGGAACAATAAACGAAAAAACTTCTCCAAATTGCTCCAATTGCGGATATAAGTTTGAACAAGCAACTCTAGATTATTTCAAAAAAAATAGGAAAAAGGATACAAGAAAAACGATTTGGTTTTTAATGTCAGCAGTTCTAGGTTTATGTGCATTAATTAGTCTAATTGGTTTGATTTTAGGAGCAACAGTTACAGTACTTCACTTTTTACTTTGCATTTCTATTGCATTTGGTTCTCTAGGTGTGGTAATTTTTATAGGACTCATGATTGCACTTATGTCTAAAAATCTTATAGCTAAATATATAGGCGAATCATTTGATGATCTATCTATAGCAGTGAGATTTGAGAAGAACTTGAATATTTTACGTAATCCAGAGAATTTTCAGAAAAACAACATCAGAATTATAGCCAATGTTTTAATTAGTATTTTATTATTAACAATAGTAGGTATTATTGTTTTCTTCATTTATGTTTTTATTATGTTATTTACTTAACTAAGAATCTAAACTAAATGAATGAAATTAGCAGACATAGATATACAATTCTTTAGGATATCATCAGGAAGTGTTGTTATTTTATTATAATTCAAAGCTAGATTTAAACAATTGTAAGTATTTGAGTATTATATCTGGAGAGGTCTTCTGAAATAGAAAGAAATTTATATTATTTTTCGATAATCTAATGGCAAGGATAGAGTGTCTATAAAACACTCATTAATCAGAAGAAGGAAGGTCGAGTTGAGAATAGATACAAAAAGTAAAAGAGTAATACTGTTTAGCTCAATAGCAATTCTAGTAATTTCTGCAATTATAATACCTTTTATTGTTTTAGTAGGCAAAAAAGATAAAGCTATAAGAATTGAATCAGATGAAGATTTTCTTAAGTATAATTTTCCTGGTTCAGGTACAGCAGTAGATCCATTTATTATAGAAAATTACGAGATAGAGACTGAAGAATATTCAGCGATAGCCATTAGTAATGTAACTAAAAGTTTTATTGTAAGAAACAACCAGCTTCGAGGTTCAAATTACGGGATGTGGATAGCTGTATCTACACCAGATTTAGCAATAATAACCAACAATACATTCAACTTGGATATAAATATAATCGGAATACAAATTTATGATACTTCAGGTTGCCAGATAATTAATAACACTTTTAGAAACACAGTTTGTGGTATAGCAGGATGGAAACTAGGTTCTGAAGATTCTCGGATGGAATATAATATAATCAATAATACTTTTATTAATATCTCAGATAGTGCAGTGATACTTGTTAGGATTAACAAAGCAGTTATTGAGGGGAATGTATTAATTTCTAATGAGGAGTATAAGGAACAAAATGGATGGAAAAGAGGTTTTTCTTTCTACTCATCAGGTAATATAACTTTAAAGAACAATAATTTATCAAATATGGGAGTGACAATAGTAAATTATGAACTTGAAGCTTACTTATCGCACATAGTTGAAGATAACTTGATTAACGGAAAAGAATTGGGATACTTTATGAATCTTAAAAACGAAACTTATAATCCAACAGACTTTGGTGAGTTATACTTTATTAATTGTTCATTTATACAGTTAGAAAATAGTTTTCTAGATAATTCTAGTATAGGATTGAGCTTCGCATTCTGCTCAAACTGCAGTTCTGTTGGAAATTCCTTTTCACAAAATGGTTATGCTGGAATGTTAATCATGAACTCAATTGGAATAGACATACATTCAAACATTTTCGATGGGAATTATTATGGACTTGATATAATCAGATCATTAGATATAGATATAGACAATAATACGTTCAAAAATGGATCATATGGGTGCTATATAGACAACTCCACTTATACACTTGGTATTAATACATTCCAAAATAATGAATTAGATCTTTATATTAGGGATTAAAAATCACTTTTTCACCTTCCAACAAGGTATCTAAGAACTGTTTAAAGCCTTCTAGTTAGCATTTGCTAGATGAAGACCTTATTGGAAGATACCTAAAAATGTCAAGAAGGTAGCTTCTTGAAACAACCT
>CAZJUB010000192.1:0-2223 GCA_964549075.1 uncultured archaeon
TAATTAGATTGGATTGTTGTTTATATTAGGTCTTTATGACATTTTATAAATTCTATGCCGATATATAACAACATGTAGGTTTCTTAACCTCTATCATTTAAATAAATAAGTAAGGAAAAAAAATTTAGTAACAGATTCAAAAAGCATTAATGAACTAGTACTCATGATTCTGAAGAAGAAAAGATAGATATTTGTACTAGAAAAAGTCAACCTAAATAAAATGATAAAGAAGAATAGTAAAAAGCATGAAATTTCAAAGGATCGGGATTGAAAGATGAGAAATTTCAAGAAAAATACAGTTATTGTAATGACTTTAATCATTATAACTACAGTTGGTTCTTTATCTTCCATTCTTTACTATTCAAATTATATCATAAAAGGAGAAAGTGCTATAATATTCCTGATCGGGGATCCTCAAATGGAGTTTGATGATTTGAAATATACCTCAGAACAGATTAGAGAATTAGAAGTACAATATGGTACCTATTGGAACAACTTGAATAGAGAATTAGGAGAACTATGGGGATGTGATTTCTACTTTTTTTATAAAACTAAATGTGATTTCTCAAGATATAGGTATGAAAAATTATTTCTACTTCTTTCTGGTCATAGCAGATATTCTGAGCATCCAACTTTGACAATAAATGATGAAGAAACTATTTTAGTCGAAAAAATAAAAGAAGAAATTTATTGTTTAAATTTTACTGTTTTAGTTGAAGCATGTTATAGTTTAAGCTGGAGAAATTTCTTTGAAAAAGAAAGTTTAAATGAAATATATACTAGTGATTTAGAGAATAAATTAAGTTTTATCAAATATTTTATTCAGGGCGGATCGCCATGGATTGAGAATGATACTGTTTCATTATATCGAATAGAATCGTTTTCATATTTCTTCATAAATCAACTTTTAATGGGAAAAAATTTTGCACAAGCAAATGCAACAGCTATTTCAAAAGCCTATTTTCTGAATTTAACAGGAGTAGATTAAAAACAAAAATGAATAGTCTCAAGAAACCTACTATTTTATAATATGTTGAATAATATCTATCACACAATGTTTAAAAATAGAAATATTGAATTACCATTATTTATACATATTATTGAACCTATTGGTATAATTATTGTAAATAATGAATTGCTAGATTTTGATTGTCTAGGAGCAAGTAAGATTCATCCAAGTAAAGTGTTAGATTTACTGTCAATAATGTATAATGACAAAGAACTACAGGATGTTCTTCCTGCTGAATTTCATCCGATCTTTAAAAATAAAGTAATATCAATATTTGAAAATTGTTTAGGAGGAATTGATGAATTTCCTTCACCCTACGTCTTTATATGCTTGAAATTAGAAATGGAAATTAAGAAGAACAAAAAAATTCGTCTATATAATCTGGAGTATAATAGAAAGATTTTAGACTCTTCCATAAATTTAAGTGCAGTTGATTTCTTTTTTATTCTAGCTAATATATGTGTTGAATTTACTGCAAAGAGCAGTTGTTCATTAGAAGAACTACAAAGAATCGAATATGATATAAAAAATGTTGTGATCCCAGAAAACGACATTACAACATATAATTTTGCATGTAATTATCTTCAGTTTATTGGAGAAGCATTCAGAAACAGAAAATTGAATCCAGAATATATATTGTTAAATGGAGGGGTTCATACACTAATGTTTCTAAGGGAGATAGAATGTGTTTCTAGATATTTTGAGGAAATTATAGTAGAAATCGAAACAAAACTGAATCAAATCCCTGTACCCAGAAAATTAGTCTATTTTACATTATTCAAATGTATTTGGGAAGAAGAGACTTCTTTGATTCCTATAGAAGATGATAAGTTAAATAAGTATGAAAAACTAAAAACTGTTGAAAGGGCTGAAAAATTCTTACTTCATGTTGAAAATCTTAAAAAAAATAAACCCAGATTGTTTAGTGTGTTACAAAAGTTACAAAAAAATCTTCATTTAGATTCCTATAAACAATTGTAAAATGTAAAAATGTATGAGGGTGCTTAAGATTTTCACCCTTTTAAAATGATAACCAGATTCACTTCATAGCAATTAAATGAGAGTTGTTACTATAATCAAATGCTTATAATACTTGTAAAATATCTTGGAATAACTCTTTATCAAACAATTTCGACATTATTATAAAAACCTCACTAGGTTATAACGGAAAGAAGAGTCAAAGGAGTCAATAAACAAAAAAAGGAATATAGTTA
>CAZJUB010000193.1:0-2202 GCA_964549075.1 uncultured archaeon
GGTTCAGGTACTATAAAAGATCCTTATCTGATTGAGAATTACAATATCACCTCAAATTCCCTTTTTGGCATTTACATATGTTCTACTACTAAACATTTCCTTATTAGAAATTGCTATGTTGATGTAGAACTCATAGGTATTTCAATTGATGATATCTTTGAAGGTTCAGTGAGAATTGAAAATAATATTATATCAAATAGTGAAGAGTATACTGGAAAAGGGATATCAATTTATTTTGCAACAGAGGTCGTCATAAAGAACAATATAATCGATAATCATGAATCTTATGGACTTGTTTTAGCAGGAATAGATGCTTCCTATATTGTCGGAAACTCTTTTTCAAATAATGGTGAAACAGGGATGATAACAGCATATGTTCGCAATATAGGTATTTTCGAAAATGAATATAATGATAATGAAAAAGGAGGAATTTGTGTTTTTGAGACAGAGTCAGCTATGATTAAGATGAACGAATGCTCAAGAAATGGTGAAGAAGGAGTACATCTGGAGGAAACAGAAGGAGTTATTTTTCTTAATAATACAATAGAAGAAAATGGAATATGGGGGATAAGGATGATTGGAGTAGAAGGAAGTTTGCTAAAGTTCAATTTGTTTAAAGATAACAGGGAGAGAGGGTTGTTTTTGGATGAAAATTGTAGAAATAACTGGATATATCAAAATGATTTCATCAATAGTAGCAGGACAGGTTATTCACAAGGGAGAGATGAAGGAGAGGCGAATAGATGGTATGATGCATATATGAAAACAGGGAACTTTTGGGATGATCTTGGTGATGAATTGGAATATTCACTTGATGGTACCTCTAGTTCAGTTGACTTGTATCCATTAAGAGAAGGGAATGTTGTAGAAACACAAATCAATAATGAAACAGATTTATTAAATAATCTTAACATAACTGGATTCCTACTTATTCTCCCCGCTCTATTATTAAGAAGGAGAAAACAACTAAAATCCTTATTCTCTTCCTTTCATTTTACTTTACTATATTATCAAAACCATCAACATTTATATAATTAAAAACCAATTAATGCTTGTTAAAAGGGGGGTTGATGATGAATGATAACGAGAAAAATAAGCCTGATGTAGCTCTTGGTATGCTCAAAAGAGCAGAAAAAGATCTCAAAGTTGCTAAAAGGAATTATCGGAAAAGAGATTTTGCACATTCAGTAACAAATATGCAACAAGCTGTAGAAAAATTTGGAAAAGCTATCTTGCTTAGCATCAACCAATGTAAAGAAGAAGATTTGAAAAATGAAATTCAACATAAACTTGTAGACTTCATAATCAAAATTGTAAGAGAAAAACTAAATGCTTTAGTAGGGGATTATCCGGATCTTGAACAAAATATAAAGAAGGCAATAAATAAGTTTCAAACTGATTACAAGAAGAAGTATAACATAGATGAAGACCTCTATATAGAAATTAACAAGTTAAAAGAGATGCTAAAGGAATACCATACACTTGAAAATAAAATAAGAAAGGGTACATTATTATGGTTAGACAATCTTCCTTTACAAGAAGTACTTAATCAATGGTTTAGTACTTCTGAAGAATTCTTATCTGAACTTGAACATAGACAAGATATGGTGTTAACAGATGAACAAAGAATTAATGCAAAAAATGCATCTTTAGATTATGTAATCTCTGGACAATTCTTCAGAGAGCTTCAAAATACCATATATGCAGTTTTTTTATTGTCATATACTGTCATTCTGTCTGTTAATCTTGAGAAACATGTCAGTTCCTCTAGATATGATATAAGAGAAGAGAAATATTCCAAAAAGAGTGAGATAGTCCAAATTCTTCCATTAATGAACAAAACTATGAGAAAGATGGTTGATACATGTTATTATCTTATTAAACTAAATCCTGAAGAGATATAAGTTGGAGTTCTTCTGTAGATAAGTAGTCTCGGGGTTCCTGTATTCTTTGGAGGTTTTTTAGTTGCCTTAAAAATTTCATCGTTAGATTTTTTATACAACTGATTTTAATTGTAATTGATTATCATGGTTTTAGCAGTATTGATCTATATAGGTTCAGTTTTGATAATTTTGTGGGGTATTGGTCACCTTTTTCCTACCAAGAATATCGTGAAAGATTTTGGAACTCTTTCAGCTGACAATAAGAAGATAATTACTATGGAATGGATTGCTGAAGGTATGGCCTTAATCTTTCTAGGTC
>CAZJUB010000194.1:0-2185 GCA_964549075.1 uncultured archaeon
CAATGGAAAAAACGCTAAAATGACAAAAGAACTAGAGCAAATAATACTTGAAGCTAATCGTCATATGTCTCATAAAGCTCTAAGAGTGCTTGCAGTAGCTTACAAAGAAGTACAACCTGGTTATAACATAGAGAAACCAGATGAAATAGAAGATGATATGATCTTTGTTGGACTCACTGGCATGATTGATCCAGCCCGTCCTGAGGTCAGAGGTGCTATCGATGAGTGTCGAATGGCAGGAATTACAACAGTAATGATAACAGGAGACCAGAAAGAAACTGCAATAGCAGTAGCGAAAGAGATAGGCATATATGATGAAGAAAAAGATCTTGCTGTAAGTGGAGACGAATTCTCACTAATGCCAGATGATGAGCTGAAAGAAAAAATAGAACAGATCAAAGTATATAGTAGGATGAGTCCAAGAGACAAATATAGGGTTGTAGAAACATTACAAGAGCTAGATCATAGAGTAGCTTGCACCGGCGACGGAGTCAATGATGCACCTGCGATCAAGAAAGCTGACATCGGTGTTGCCATGGGAATTACCGGAACTGATGTGACAAAAGAGACCGCAGATATGGTCATTACAGATGATGCATTCAATACTATTGTCAATGCTGTTGAAGAAGGTCGAAATATCTTTGAAAACATGAAGAAATTCATTCGTTATCTTTTATCCTGTAATTTTGATGAGATTTTCGCTGTTCTAATCATCTTTGGTGCATTCCACAAATTACCTTTCTTACCTCTCCAGATTCTGTTCTTGAATCTTTTAACAGACGCTTTACCTGCATTAGCTTTGTCTTTTGATCCCTATGATCCTGAGTTGATGAAGAGACCACCAAGAAGTAAACAATCATCATTTGTCAAAGATATGTATGTATTTGCTGCCGCTGCAGGAGTAATCGCTCTTGCCTGTTCTGTCAGCATCTTCCTTTTAGGCTATCTCTACTTATCACGAATCGACCCAAATTACAGTATGTTCTTAAACTGGGCTCAAGAAGAGTTAAATGCCTCAAAAGCAGCAGCTATCGCAGCTGGTACACCTCTTACTTCTGTAGAACTTCAAGAGATTTTAGACACGCGTTTTGATCATTATTGTGAATCATATGGGCAAATACTCGCTTTCATAGCTACACTTTCGTTTGAATTATGGTTCGTTTTCATTGCTAGAAATGACAATGAGACTTCCTTAATAAAATCAAAACCTTTCAAGAACAATTTCCTTATAGGAGCTATCTTAATTTCGTGGTTCTTATTGATTGGATGTGTATATCTACCAGCAACTCAGAATATATTTACGGGATTTAAACCATTTCATGGAGAATCAAGATATTATCTTCTAACAGCTGCTGATTGGGGATATATTCTTGGATTTACGCTGAGTCTATGTATCTTCGCTGAATTAATGAGATATGTTTTCAGATCAAAAGGATTTAGGAATCTCTTATCAAAAATGGGTCAAGCTGAATTAGCATAACCCATTCACTTTTTTATTTTTTTTAATTCTAAATTTGTTTTCTAGATTAAGGCAAAATATAGCTAAATAGATTTCTTTAAATAACAAATTAATATTATAAAATTTGGCACTAAAAGGTTATATTAACATTCAAACTAATGCCTTAAAATACTAAAGAGCGGTATAATTAATGCCAAGAAGAAATTACCAAAAAAATAGTAAAGGATTTTCAAATAAGTCGTATTATGATAAAAGGATTAATCATAAACACATTAGGAACGATGATTATGTCAAGGAAAGGGAATTTTAGTTTCTATATTAAAATTCCTATTTTTTAATTTTTTTCCTAACATTTCATTTTTTGTCCTTCCGAAATTTTTTATTTGCCTTCTTTCCTTCAGTATCAAGAGTTCAATGGATGGACATGATAAAACTACTGATGAGCTGTATTCTCTACTTGATTCAAACTTTGAAGGTTTAACTACTAATGAAGCTAAAGAGCGATTAGAGAAATATGGATCTAACATTATCCCTTCAGGTCGTTCAATAAGCCCTTGGAGAATTCTACTTAATCAATTTACTGATCTACTTGTGATTATTCTGCTTGTTTCTGGTTTAGTGACAGGCATTTTAGGAATTATAGAAAAAGATAAGGAAGCAATTATCGATGTAGTTGCAATCTTTGCTGTAGTGACTGTTAATGCTGGTTTAGGTTTTTATCAAGAA
>CAZJUB010000195.1:0-2151 GCA_964549075.1 uncultured archaeon
GCTTTAGCTATAGCAAGAACAAACTTATATAAGTTTAGCTTTTTGCACAATTATACCTTCAAAACTAAAGAATTTTTGACATATAAGGACCATCTAATCTGTAACCAAGTTTCCTATAATATTCTCTTACTCCAACACCAGAAATAACTGAAATTTTGTTATAATTGTTCTCTTTTCCAATTTCTTCAGCCTTTGCAAGAAGTTCTTTACCATACCCACGATGTTGCCACTGTAAATCACCTTTTTGAATAGATTTCAAACCCATTGATTCCCCATAAACGTGTAATTCCCTTACAACAATTGTAGGTTGCTCTTTGAATTCAGGTCTTATCAGATTATCACTAAGTTCTCTTAACCTTAGAAAACCTATAATTACATCATTTTTTGTTTCTTCAAAAGAGAGAAAATGTTCTTTACCTTTGCTAGCATCATAGGTTCTGTGAATGAGTTCAATATCAGCAGAACTGATGTTCTGTTCTTTCTTATAAACAAAATGACCTACTTCTCTGCATCTAATACAGCGGCGTTTCTTTCCCTCTTTCTCTAAAATTGACAAGATATCTAAGCGAAGGTCACTCTTATTCGGTCCTGCTACAATTTGATGTGCAGGAATATCTCTGAGAATTCTCTTTATTCTAACATATGGTGGAACTTTTTCTTTGACTATTGCAATTAACCTTGCAGTTGATTCATTTGTTAAAGCAGTATATTCACCAGCAAGGTAATCTTCATGTAATTTGGTTCCTGGGATCACCATAGTAGGATAAATCTTAATTTCATCTGGACGATAGTCACTTGAATTAAAGAGTATACCAAAAGCTTCGATATCTCTCTCTATTGAGGAACCAGGGAGTCCTGGCATCATATGAGCTGTTAATTTCAAACCAGAATCTCTAATGAATTGGAAAGCATTGATTGTATCTGCAGTTGTATGACCTCGTTGCATTTTTTCGTAAACATCATCAAAAACCGTCTGAACACCTACTTCGATTCTAGTAACACCATAATCCAAGAGATAATCTATTTTTTCATGATTTATCTGATCAGGTCGTGTTTCAGCTGTTAGACCCACACACCTATTCTTCGCAGTCTCATTTATTTTATGAGCTTCTTGAATTGTTTTCGAGTCAACTCCGTTAAAAGCATCAAACATTCTTAATATGAACCACTGCTGATATTCTAGAGGTTGGTTAGTGATAGTTCCACCCATAATGATTGCATCGATTTTTTCAGTTGAATGACCTATAGCATTTAATTGTCTTATTCTTTCTTCTGCTTGTTTGTAAGGATCATAATCATTTCTTATTCCTCTAAGAGTTGTAGGTTCAAAACCTGTATAGCTTTGTGGTCTTTCTATATCAGGTCCTCCAGGACACATTATACATTTACCGTGAGGACAAGCCCAAGGACGTGTCATAATAGCAACAATAGCTACTCCAGATAAAGTTCGGACAATTCTTTTCATCAAGATAGGCAAGAGCAATTGTCTTTCTTCTGAGTCACAAATAGCTAAAATTTCACTATTTTTGGGAAATTGTTTCAAATGATACTGTTTGGAAACATCTCTTTTTGTCTGATTAAGAATTTTTCTTGTAGGTTCATCTAACACAATTAATTTTTCCTTAATCTCTAACAATGCCTTATCTCTATCATTCATTTTGAAAACAGTGGGAAAATGATAAAAAGTAATTATCTGCCACGTCGTTTTGAGCCCATACTTGAAGGTTGACCAGCAAATTTGCCTAAAACTACTCGCTTGACATATTTGTTTCTCAAGCCCTTTCTTGGAATAGGACTGTGTCTAACTTTTCCTTCAACTTTTGGGGTTTGTTTTCTAACTTTTCCTGCTTTTTGAAGCGAACCGTGACCCATTTAATCACCTTTTTTGTCTAAATTAGAGGAATGAGTTGGATTTAAAAACTTATAGTTTTTCGTTCTTGGTTTTATCAGAATATAGTAGATTCACATATAAATGCGAGAAAGTAATTCAGCACTTTATAAATCAATTGTCGGATAAGTAGGGTGATAATATAGGTGATAAATTTGACTTGGAAACTAGTATTCAAAATTTATGCAGCAGAAAAAGAACAGAAACTAGAACTAACTAGATATAAACTAAAGGATATAACCAATGTCAAAACCTTTCTCAGA
>CAZJUB010000196.1:0-2090 GCA_964549075.1 uncultured archaeon
TGATTCTGGGGGGAAGCAATCTTTTTGCACCTACAAAAATAATACGAGAAGAATACAGACCCCGGGTCTGCAAAATGAAGTTAATAATAGACCCCGGGTCAATTTCCAGTGGAACAGAAATAAGAAATGACACGTTCTTTCTTGATGTGTTTTAATAGCTTATTGCAACTATGATAGTAACCCTTTCCAAAGAGTGATAAACATGATTAAAACATATGATCCTGATGAAGGAGATGGAGATATCCTACCTCCAGCATGGTGGCCTTAAAAACGGTCACAAGAATTTTTCTTTTATTTCTCTAGTTTATAAATCAATTTAAGCATTATATTTTGACTAGAATGAAACTGTGTGAAGAGTTGATAGAAAATATTAGGATGGTTACTACAATTGAGGAACTTCAAACATTTGTTAAAAAACTCAGAAAAATATCTTATAATAACCGAAATAATGAAAAGGTTCTTGATGTAATTAACCAAGCAATCACAAAAAGCAATGAACTTGACGATGTATTTAGTTTAGTTAATTTATATAGTTTAAAAATAACTCACTTACAACATCAAAAACACAATTTACCAATCATAATCAACATCAATAAACATATTCGAAATCTATCAGAAAAACGGAAATATGTTGATGGATTAAAACTATTTTATGCTCATCAATGGTACATTGAGAAAATGAGGGGAGATAAAATAAAAGCATCAAATTCTATAGAAAAATGTATTTTGTTATTGAATCAATCTAATAGTGACGACCAATTTATCTATAATGTTTGTTCTTATTTATACGCTATTGAAAAATGGATGGAAAATCGAGACTTGAGTAGTGTTGATATCTTAGAAAAGAATTTTGAATATTTCTATAAAGAAAAGATGTATCATGGACTTGCAGTAACTTTAGGTGTTTTAGTTATAATTTATCAATATTCACAAAATACACGAAGTTCAATGTATTTGATTGAGAGAATTCTTAGTAGAAACTACATAGAAAATTTAATTCCAGAAATACAATCTATTATTCACTATTTCATCGGTGTTAGTCATAAATTAAGTTTCAATGTAGAAAAAGCAAAAATTCACATAGAAACTTCAACAAACATACTAAAGAAATGCTACAATGAAAGTATCTACTCAGGATATTATCTGAGAGGTCTTGCTCATCTAACAGCATGTTATGCTCTTCAAGGAAAATTAGAATTAGCCAACAAATGGATGATCGAAGTAGAAAAACTAATAGAAGAGGGAGTAATAGCAAGAAATTTAGACACTTTCAGTAAAAAGCAAATTGAGCATGATTTCAATTTAACAAAATTCTATATTCATTCAAGATTAAAGAACTTTCAAATTGAACAATTGCAAGATTTAGTCCAAAAAATATTGGTCGATCTAAACAAACAGCATAGTGATGCCATATTCTTTAGTGAATTTCTTCTAAATGCTAATCTTTCTAAAAACCAACTTGTAGAAATTAAGAATCTTCAGAATCCAAGTACTAAGAGAGTGGAACACATAATCAATTTTCTTATCGAAAAGTCAACTTCTCCTGAAGAGAAACAAATTATCAATTTAATTTCTGCCTTAAAAAGAAGACCTGTTGCAGAACGTATGACATTAGTGGAACGTGCATTTGCTGATCTTCTAGCTGCGCAAGAATATTTCAAACTAGAGCGTTATGCAGAAATTTATCCTCTATTACGAAGATATGAAAAACAATTGAATCGCATTGAAGTGCTTGAATTACGTATTTTTATGGAGGCATTCATTCAAATTGGTGCGTTCAAGAACGGTGATCCTATGGGTCCAGCTCTCCAATATGTGGCTATCAGAAAATGCCAGCTTCATGGATTTAGTAGACTAGAAAACAGATTGTTAAATTATCTTGATTTACAGGCAAAAGATGTACTGAATACGATGAAATATTCAAATTGAATTTAAGAATCATTATAGGCTAGACCTTTCATATATAACACTTTTACTTGAATTTTAAATAAGATATGATAAATAATAGACCCCGGGTCAATTTCCAGTGGAACAAAAGTAAAAATGGCACTTTTTTTCTTTTGGATTTTAATTGTGATTTTCATTTATTA
>CAZJUB010000197.1:0-2060 GCA_964549075.1 uncultured archaeon
TTAAACGACGGTTAAACGCCTTCTGGCAAGTTTAGCTAAGTTTCAAAACGTGCGTTGAGAAAAATTCTATTAATGGTAAAGAACTAGGATTCTTCGTTAATCAGAATGGTTTTAAAATAAACCAACAAAAATATGGTCAATTGATAATTATAAACTGTAATCATAGTGAGATTCAAAACCAGATGATTACAAATACAACCAATAGTATATCTATAAAATATTGTGCTGATATTCTTATCAAAAATTCGTTTTTGATAGATAATATAGAAGGTGGAGTAGAGATAGATCAGTCAACAAACATCAACATTCTTAATAATACAATTAGTCAAAATGATTTTTACGGAATTTATGCTCAAAACACCACATCAAGCAAAATCTCATTTAACTGTTTTGAGAAAAATTATCTTTGGGCAATTATTTTAGATGAATTATGTAAGAATAATCTTGTGCATCATAATTCCTTTTTATACAATAACCTGTATTATGGTACTGCTCAAGCTGCAGATGATGGGAAAGACAATTTATGGTATGACATAGAAACAGAAGAGGGAAATTATTGGAATAATTATGACGGATCCGGTAACTATAGTATTGATGGTTTAGCAAACGCTTATGATCTTTACCCACTTACTGAACCTCCAATTTATGTTCCACCCAATTACTATGGTTATTTTGCATTTTTCTCAATATTATTGTTTATTCCAATATTCTTCTTGGTTTACAGGAGATATAAACACATAAAATCGTAATTTGAATGAATATTCTACTAAAAGAATTTATAGGACATATATTATCAGACTACGTAATGACCACTTATATGGGTATTCCTGACGATTACAAACTTTACATGTATTCTGCTCTAGGTATGATGTTTGGAGGAGTAATCCTTCTTGTAGTTTCTTTAATTGACAGAAACGAATATCTGTTAGTTTCTAGTATAACTGCTACTACATGTGGTTTTTTCCTTTCAATGGGTATGTCTCTTTTGTTCATTAACAAGAAAAGGAAGGATCAGAATGCCGAGATTCCTATTTCTATCTTAGCTAGAATAATCTTACTAGCTGCTTTTGGTTTTAGTACTTACTCTATTATTTTCTCAATATTCTATATGCTAAATAATGAAAATCCTTTCGTACCTAATCTTTGGATTGCTGTAGCTATAGCTGTACCAATTGTTGTAATTGGTTTAATTATTGCAGATATTATAATTAACAGAAGAAGAAAAAAGAAAAAGGAACGAAAAGAATTGGAGGAGAAGATGAGAAAGGAATTTGAGGAGGAATTAGAAGAATAAGTGCTAAATAGAAGATTAGATGCTAAAGGGAAATCCTTTGAGCTAGAATCATATTTACTAGATAATAAGGAACTTTTATCTTTCTTCCTTCACTGTTTTCCAAAGTCATATCTAAATCATAAGAGAGTGACCAATCTTCTACTGTTGCATCTTCCCTTACTTTAGTAGAAACAATTATCCATTCTGTTCCTGGTTTCAATCCTTTCTCTTCTAATTCAATATATATTTCCTGAAGTGTTGCTTCATGAGGAAAATGTCTGGCAATTGCTCTTTCTATTATTTCTACGATTATAATTTTGTTTTTGGGGGGAAACCTAGCTAAAGGTTTATTCTCAGCTGAAACGTTGCTTGTACCTACTTTTGGAGGAATCATAGCACCATATGGGGTTTTCTTAGGTTTTAGTTTCTTTTCAATCATCTCTGCTATTTCTTCAGTTAAAATATGTTCCCACTTACAAGCCTCTTCATGTATCATAGCCCAAGGTAAACCTAACCACTCGAGGAAACTTTCAGAAATCCTATGCATTCTTACTACTTTTCGAGCAATTTCCTCTCCCTTTGGAGTCAATTGAGCGCCATAGTAAGGTTTGTAACTGATAAAACCTTTCTTTGATAGTTTCTTAAACATAGAAGTAACGGTGCCAGGGTCAACATTCATCATTTCAGCTATCTGATTGGTTTTAACGTGTTTGCTCCCATACTCAAAAAACCAGAAGAATGTTTCAAGATATTCTTCTTCCGCATGAGTTACTTCATTCTGAGTCAT
>CAZJUB010000198.1:0-1972 GCA_964549075.1 uncultured archaeon
CTTATTTATATCATTTTGAATCTGGCTGTAAGTTATTCTTCTCGATAATTGTTTTATGAACACTCTCTATTGCTGACAAGATAAAAGCAGTACAACCAAACATTGCAACTACGATTGCTATTAACCACAAATCTGGTAAAAATGCTGCTAAACATATAGAGATTATTAAACCTATAACTCCTGTAGCTGATAATACTATGACATCAATAGTTTTACTTCTTGCTTCCTTCTGCAACATCATAATTTTAGTTTGAGTAAACTATTTAATTAAGATTCTTACTAAACTAGCTTAATCAAGTTTTTAAATTCAAAAATTAGTATTAAATCATGTCTCTTAATCAAAAACTTGGTAAATGCGGAGTGTATTGTGGACAATGTCGATCTTTTAACTCAGAGGTTTCTCAAATAGCTTCTAAATTTCAAAAATGGGTTCTCCAAGATTTTTCTTGGCTAAAAGAAGCCGAACAATCTTTTGATTATGACAACTTTATCAAAGGTTTAGATTGGTTCAAAGAAGCGAATTGTTTAGGATGTAGAGCAGTACAAGAGAGCTGGTGTGATGTTAAAAAATGTGAAAAGATTCAAAACGAAGAGATAGATAATTGTCTCCTTTGTGAAGAGTTTTCGAAATGTCCTTTCACCGATTATCAAAGAAATAGATATTCGTATTTATTTGAGCATATCGACTTTATAAAACGAGAAGGTTTTGATAAATTTCTAGAAGAGGAAGAAAGGAAAGCAGAAGAAGGAATACGAATTCAAGATATCAGAGATTATTAATCTATTACAAGAGATTCCTTAAATGACTAAATTATTTTAAAACAATAAAAAAAAAGAAAAAAATAATCTTAGAGTTTTTTCTGTAATTTCAAATGAATAGCTTGAAGAAATCAATATCGTTACTTTAACGCAACTTTTTGTAACAATCACAAAATGTTTTTAGAGAGCGTAAAAATGAATTTTATGAATTTTTTTCGAAGAATTTTTAAGTGTGCAAGAATTCACAAAGAAGAGGTAAGAAAATGTATATTGATACTCATTTACATCTTTGCAATCGTTGGTGTGATGATATTCGTCGTCCAAAAGCAATTGTAGATATAGATAAAAACGAGATAATCACTTGGGCACAATCTTGGGACATACCTTCATATACAGCTGCTTTGGAATATTCAAAACAATCTAAATATATCTTTCCGGCTTTTGGTGTTTTGCCATGGGAAGCTTTTGATTACAAGGATAGATTTGATGAAATAACTAAACTCTGTGAAGATGCTCTCATGTTGGGAGAGATAGGATGGGATGAGATGAATGCTCAAGATAAAAGAAGTTTACCTTTTCAAAAACCAATGCTCGAAATTTTTCTAGAAGCAGCAGAAAAACACAATTTAATTATGAACCTTCATTTTAGAGGAGGTTTAGAGAGAGATGGATTTGAGCTTCTAAAAAGTTATAATAGTAAAAAAGTAATTATACACTCTTATTCAGGCTCTCCTAAAATGATTAAAGAGATTAATGAGCAAGGATTCTTTGTTTCATATGGTTCAGCTCGGTTTGATTTATTAAATAAAACTCAATATGGTTATTTTAGAAATAGAATAGCTGAAGTACATGAGGATTTACTTATAATTGAAATAGATGTGCTTCAAAGAGATAAAGATTTCAGACCACCTTCTGAAGTTTATCCAGGAATCTTGAAAACAATGGCAGAGATAAGAAAAACAACTTCTGAAGAGATTGAAGCAATGAATCAGAGAAATGTTTTGAGACTGATAAGAGATGATCCTAAGTTAGAGAAAATGAGAAAATTGATAAAATAGAAAAAATAAAATTAAGGGAGAGATTTAATCAACTTAAATTCATTTTTACATGGTCTCCCTGCACATAGAAGTGATTCTTTTTCTCCTAGTTGTAGAATGTATGACCAACAAATTTCTAATCCTTCTGGACCATGCGAGCACATTTGGTGCTCATG
>CAZJUB010000199.1:0-1946 GCA_964549075.1 uncultured archaeon
GAGCTTATTGCCATTTTACTTCGTATCACAATAATATCGTGAACAAACCTCTTAAAAAATTAATTGTAGAAAAAGGAGTTTCTAAATATTTTTATGAAAAAATTGTCTATTTTGTGTTACAATAAAATTTTTATTAATGCTCTAGTAAAAACTTCAATAGTGTTTGATTGATGATTGGGTATAGTTTTTTTAAGTGGCTTAGATTATTATTTTTTAATGGATTCAACATACGTCTAAAACATGTACCAAAAGTCATGGCAATTACATTCATAAATTTTCTATTATATCCTTTTGTTCTTATTGAACGCATTAAAGATAGAAAAAGAATCAAAAATACTTTGATTTTAAAAGATCCGATTTTTATCGTTGGTCATTGGCGTACCGGAACAACTCATTTACATAAAATGCTAGCTCTAGATCAGCAATTTGGTTTTCTAACTCTCACTGAAACAGCTTTTCCTCACCTTATTCTGGGACAATCAAAGTTACTCCACAGACTCATACGTCCTTTTACTCCTAAAAGAAGACCTACAGATAATGTAGAAATGTTCCCTGAGATGCCTCATGAACATGAATTTGCACTTATGGTTCTCAGTTCTATTACTCCTCTACTCGGAATAACTTTTCCTGAAAAATTTGAATATTATAGGCGATACACAACCTTTGAAAACGTATCTAAGAGAAAAGTTGCTGAATGGAAAAAACAATTTCTTTTTCTTATCAAAACATTAACTATCAAATCAGAAGGAAAGCAGCTTGTGTTAAAAAATCCCTTAGATACATGTAGGATTAAACTAATATTAGATTTATTCCCTAATTCTAAGTTCATTCATATCTATAGGAATCCATACGATGTCTTCTATTCAACTTTGAAACTACATAAGCACAACGCTGAGATATACGCTTTGCAAAGACCTACTTATGATTTATACCAAGCTGTTTTAGATAATTTTGTAGAAATGTACGATAAGTTCTACGAAGAAATTAAATTAATTCCAAAAGGGAATTATGTAGAGGTGAGATTTGAGGATTTGACTCAAAATCCTGTGAGAGAACTTAAGAAAATTTATAACTCGCTATCCCTTGAGAATTTTGAGAAAGCGGAATCAAGAATCCAAGAATATCTCGATTCCGTAGCAGATTATCAACCTAGTAATTATGAATTAACTTCAGAAGACAAGAAAAGAATATATGCTCGTTGGAACCAAACAATAAGAAAGTGGGGATATGAAAAAATACCCCAAAAAATCCCATGATTCTTTGGATTGATACGAATATTAGTTTTATTCCTGTTTCTTCTTCTCTTCTTTGACTAGTTGTATAAATTCTGGAACAATTTTCTTTATGTCTCCAACAATTCCGAAATCAGCAATCTCAAAGATACCAGCTTCTGGGTCTTTATTGATTGCTACAATTGTATCAGATGAGCTCATACCAACTAGATGTTGGATTGCTCCTGAAATTCCAAGAGCTATGTATAAGGTCGGAGCTACGGTTTTACCAGATTGTCCCACCTGTTGTGGATGAGGAAGCCATCCAAGATCAACTAAAGCTCTTGAGCCAGAGACAGTTCCGTTAATGACATTTGCCATTTCTCTTATAATTCCTAGATTTTCTTTACTCCCTATACCTCTACCTACTGATACTAGAATCTTAGCTTCTTCAATGTTGATACCTTCATCTTCAGATAAAATTTCCTCAACTATCTTTGTTCTTATACTAACAGGTTTGAGAGTCACTTCAACGTTCTTAACGACTCCTTCTCTTGTCAAATCTTCTTTTGGTTTTCTAAATACTCCAGGACGAACAGTTGACATTTGAGGACGAGTGTATGGGGAAAGGATAGAAGCCATAATATTCCCTCCAAAAGCAGGACGTGTTTGAACTAATTGTCTTGAACTGTTGATGTTCAAAGCTGTACAATCAGCTGTTAAACCTAAAGCTAA
>CAZJUB010000200.1:0-1907 GCA_964549075.1 uncultured archaeon
TTATAAAACAAAACAAATAACCTTGTCGTGAAGATACCTTCTTATGAAAGTCCTCCAAATATATAAGGTGGTATACTAAAGTGTAACACAACCAAACAACAAGGTCTAGATTTGTGTTAGAGTAGGTAAAAACCAAGATTAGGAACATTTTTTCCCATACTTTCTGGACTGAAAGCACTATTATTTCTCAGCTTTTTATTCAAATAAAAGGAAAAGAATAATAATCTTAAGAATTTCATTATACTATAATGATTAAGACTCTTCGAATAAACAATTTCAAATCAATAAAAGAAATTAAATTAAAATGTTCTAAAATTAACATATTAGTTGGAAGACCTAATGTAGGTAAATCAAATATATTAGAAAGTTTAGGGATAGTTTCATCAATTGGTCACAATGAGAGATTCCATAATGTTGATTTGATCTCAAAGGAATTTGTAAGATACAACAAGTTACTGAATTTGTTTTATGATAATAATCCGAAAAATAAAATCCAATTTGAACTGGATGATGTAGTTTGTACTATTTCTTCCAGAAATAAATTTCTTACATGTAGAATGTTCATCAAAAATCAGAAGCCAGAAGAAAATTACTTTGAATTTGGAGTAAGCGATAGCAAAGATACTAGTACTAGACATGGTGTTTTAGCGCCTATAATTAATAAAATCTCTCCCATTCAATTTTATAGATTCAAAGCTCAAGCAAAGTATACTTCAGATGATTTCAATTATTTACTCCCACCTTTTGGAGATAATTTAGTGACTATTCTCCAATCAAATCCTGAACTTAGAGAACTAATTGTAGACCTTTTAGAACCTTATGGTTATAAATTGCTACTAGGTCCAGATACAGGTGAAATAGAGATTTATAGAGAAGAAAAAGGAATAGCTATTCGTCATGCTTTAAATCTAACTGCTGATACAATACAATTCATGATCTATTATTTAGCAGCTTTGAAGTCAAATCGAAGATCCATATTAGTATTTGAAGAACCAGAAACTCATCTTTTTCCATATTACTCAAAGTTCTTAGCTGAGAGTATTGCTTCTAATATTAATAGAAATCAGTTCTTCATATCTACTCATAATCCTTTCTTCCTTACTTCAGTTATTGAAAAGTCAAAAAAAGAAGACATCTCAATACATATAGTAGATTACAAAGATTATCAAACGAAATTACACACTTTAACAAACGACCAAATTGAGGAAGTGTATGATTGGGATAACATATTTTTCAATCTCGAAAATACATGAGGTTCTAGAATGATCTTCTTTGAGAGTGATGCTGATGAAGTGTTATTACACTTTCTTTTAGATGAGTATACATCAAAAGGAGATTTTGATCATAAACGTGGAAAGGGAAATGTACTTAAATGGATTTTTGAGAAAGAAAATGTTGTTGGTTTAGTAGACAGAGACAAAGATTCTTTTCAATATCGAATGTATTATGAAAAATTCAAAGAAATTGATTTTTCAGAACACTATAAATATACACTATATGAATTGCCAAATGGAAATAAGATTGTAGAACTTGATCCAAAATTAGAAGATTGGATCATGCGTGTTTCAAATATTGCGAATATCAGAATAGAAAGTCTCGGATTATCAAGAGAAGTAAGTAGATTTAAAGAGCAAGTTAATCTAAACCCTATGAAATTGGAAAAACTTCTTGCTGAAATCGCAGATTCAGAACACCTAAAAAAACTCAAGCAAGTTCTGCTTGATTGTTTAAATGTAATCTAAATCGTAAAAGATATTAATGACTTCGAAAAAGTGGAAAAAGCTGAAGGATACGAATTTAAGCGTTTCAGCGATTTCAGTACGGTAATATTACCATTTTAACTCTTGTAAAGAGTCCTCTTGATAAGAAGGTGGAGGTGAAAAAATACTCGTTACCTTACAACAAGG
>CAZJUB010000201.1:0-1871 GCA_964549075.1 uncultured archaeon
AAAGTCTAGGAATTTGTATACCAGTATTAATAGTAACTATCAACATCAGCTGGAAATTTTTAGTAAAATTGAAAAAATATGATTCATAGAGGGAGAAAGGAAAAATTTCATGTGAATTTATAAAAATAAATCAAATATTTGGCAAAGAGAAGATAAGAAAAAGAAAGAAGAGTGAATTACTGATCTACGCAAATCATGGTCATTGTAGATCTAACTTTTTCTAATACTCTAAGGTTCTCTGTTACTATCTTCTTTAAGGAATCAGTGTCTTCTGCTTCTATCTTTGCAATTAAGTCATAAACTCCATATACAATATGAACCTCACTTACGTGGGGCATCTCTTTGAGTTGAGACATAACACTTGACTCCTCGCCAATTTCGCAGTTGATAAGGATATATGCTGATGCCACTTTTGATTTCACCGCGAGAAAATTGTTCTTGTTTTATAAAAAGATTTTGCAAACACTAACAATTAAGTATTACAAGAGATTTAGTTGTTTACAGATGGTAAAATGGGAATCTATCAAGCATTCTATAAGTCACCAATCGGACTTCTAAAAATTATTAGTGATGGCACATCTATACTAAGTTGTAATTTTGTAGAAGAGGAAAGGAGGATATCAAAAGAAATGCCAAAAATAATTGTAAGAACATTTACTCAATTTGAGGAGTTTTTTCGAAAAGAACGAAAAAACTTTGATGTACCAATTGCACCAGCTGGAACAGATTTTCAACAGAAAGTATGGCGCGAGCTTTTGCATGTTCCTTATGGCAAAACGATTACATACAAAGAATTAGCTTCTCGAATAGGTCAAGAAAAAGCTGTTCGAGCTGTTGGAAATGCGAATGGTAAAAATCCAATCAGTATAATCATTCCTTGCCACAGAGTAATAGGTAGTGATGGTAATCTGGTAGGATACGGTGGAGGTTTAGATCGCAAGAAGTGGCTATTAGAATTTGAGAGAAATTAGTATTAATTATTTCTCCACTACCTCTTTCAATTTCTTTGCATTCTTTAGATTATCTTTTAAATCTGCAAGATTAGGAATCATTCCGTCCCAACCAGATTTCTGAATATAATCCTCAAAATGCTTATAGAGTTCTTCAGCTGTAAAATTGGCGAATTTTGTAGGAGAATCAAATCCTGCGCTATGATATAAAACAGCTAACTTTGATTTAACATAACCTATACGTGTAATATCAGAAAACTCAACGAGCCTTAAAATGTCCTCCTCTGGAATATCTAATCGTTGAGAAAGTTCTTTTCTTTGTTTGATGGTTTTGCCTTCTTCTAACATCTGCTCTACATTCTTTATACCAATAGAATCTAGTTTCTTGATATAATCTTCATTTACTTGATAGAATTCTTTTAGAGGAAAAACTCGTCTTGATTTTTTTGTTTTCTCTTCTCTTAATTGAGTAACATATCCAAGAATCTCAGTTTGACCAGTAAATTTGAAATAATTCATAAGAACATATAGATAGCCTTTTGCTGATGTTTTTCTTTCTTTTTCAAGAATTTCCACAAATGAACAGATATCAGCAGTAGAGACAGTATCTAGATCATTTTCACGTTGTTTTATAAGGTAATTCCGAAATTCTTTAACAGTTTTAACATTTCTTTCGATAACACTATCTTTCTTACCTTTTTTCTTCAAATATATTTTGAATTCTTCGTCGTTCATTTTCTCGCTATATACATACTCATATAGCTTTTTAAGTTTAAATGTTAACGAAAAATAATTAAAGCGTATTTTTCCTATTAATTGTATGTTAGATTTCTCTTACGAGCAAGTGAACCAATTTGTTCTTCAAAAACAGCACTTGACAAAAAGTACAAAATCTAGCAATATAGAGCAAATTACAAAAGA
>CAZJUB010000202.1:0-1859 GCA_964549075.1 uncultured archaeon
GCAGTTTAAATTTCTAAGAGCTTTTTTAACTCTAACAACAGTCAAAGCATAATTACCCGTAATAAAAACAGGAGAATCTCTATTAGGATGATTAATTGTGATAATTCCTGTTTTGTAAGTTAGAGGAAGCATTCTGAAAAGAAAGCTATAAACAATTACAAAACTGTTATAGAAAAACTCTAGATACTTTTTCACTTTTGTCCTCTTCTCACTTTCTCACTGTACTTGAAGAGTGTTTTGTTGATGAACCCACCAAATAACTTCGTGATGATAGCAGGTGGAAGTCCTTCTTGTTTTCGATTCTTAATCAGTTCTTGATATACTTCATCGTAGGAATTGACATACCCTTTCTCTTCCACTATCCAATACTTCAGAACAATTAGATCTTCTTTACCATTCCAATCAATTGTCGGAATCTGCTCAGTAGTAATTTTGTTTGCTTTGATAAGAGCATCATAGAGAGGTTTATCAAGTAATGCTTCGCAAGAAATCCACTTATCATCAATATAGCATTCTGGCCAAAAATGACTTGCATTATCAGATATTTTGTTGTAAACAAATTTAGGGATAATTGGTTGGAGTGGTTCTCTTTTAGCTAGTGAAACATGCATTCTAGCAGGTATACCAATAGACCTAAGTAAAGCCATATGAAGAGAGGTCTTGTTCGCACACTCACCATAACCATTCTTGAGCGTTTGAGTTGCACTGGCATCAACATCAGATAGACTAAATTTGATGTTATCTCTTATCCAGCAAAAGATAGCTAAAGCTTTCTCACGATCACTTTTCTTATCACCAACAATTTCTAAAGCTTTGTTCCTTATGAAGGAATTATCAAAATCACAACTGCGAGTAGGTTTAAGAAATTCTTGTAATTCTTTTTCAGTTTCATTCATAAAATAATCTTCTTTTCCCAGAAATCCTATTCAAACACTTAAAAAATTTGTCAAAATTGGTTTTTGTATCTTATTTTTCTGCAACATGGATCTTTAAAGGGTATAAATATATCTTGCTGCTAATATGTTTCAAATTTGCTTGGGTCATGAAATTTCTAAATTTCTTGTTAGTATAGAATCCTATGTGTTCAGGTTCTTTTTTCAGCGTTAGTTGATTAATCCACTTCATAAGAAAACCGTCACCTGTCGGATCCAGAATATAAATCCTACCCTGTGGTTTTAGAACCCTGCGCATTTCGTTCAACACTTTTACAGGATCATAATAGTGATGAAAAGAATTTGTGCAAATGATGTAGTTGAAAAAATTATCTCCAAATCTAAGTTCTTCAGAATTACCTACTTGGAAAAAAGCGTTGGTATAAGCTTCCGAATTTATCTTTGCTCTTTCAATCATTTTAGGAGAGAGATCAATACCATAGGCTTCTCCCCCTTCTTTAAGTATATTAGCTGCATAACGTACAGCCCAACCAGTTCCACAACCTACATCTAAAAGATAATCATTTCCTTTTAGATTTAAAAGAGAAATAATGTGTTTCTGAAAAATTCTGAAATAAATAAATCGTTTTTTATCAAAAGTTTCAGAACGTTTGTTCCATTTCTTTTCATTTATAAGTTTGTGTTCAGATTCCTGCATTAGAGTTCCTTCTAATCATATTTCTTTGGATAATATGTCAGTTTTTCAAGTATCTAAGGAAATTTCATAACCTTGCGAAATCAGATATTTCAGATACTTACTGATTTGTTCTTTTAACTCATCCAAGGAGTTACACGGAGTTGTCATCTCAAAGTCTCTTGCAGCTGTTCCTCCTTCCCAATCTTCCGCTATCTCAGACTCTGTCTCAATAAATGAAAAAGAGCTTTCAGAGGAATCAGATACTTGAGCTATTTCTAGCTTTATAATGG
>CAZJUB010000203.1:0-1820 GCA_964549075.1 uncultured archaeon
TAATTACTTTCTCCATACCATGCATATTCCAGAAAACAATAGGTCCAACAACCAAAATAAAGAAAGGCAAATGTATTTTCTCTTTCATTATTTAAAAATTGATTGAAAAAGATATAAAGTTAATGTTTTAAAATATTTGATATATCACATATCTTTTATTATGATTTTTCTGTTTTCTATTTTTCTCAATAAAACGCAACTTAGAATAATCAAATAATTGATTCCTGATAAAAGTAAAATATCGAGTTTTTTTATATAAAATACGGAAAATTTTATTGAATTCAAAATTAAAATTAAGAAGATTTAGCACTCATATTAAATCTCATAGATATTAGAATTATTTCTCAATTTAAATTGTATCTCTAATTTTCAAATTTCCAAATTATTCTCTTTTGGGTATCTTCTAATGTTATACCTGCTTTTTTCAAATCATCTCGAATCTTATCACTCAATTCCCAATTCTTTTCTTTACGGAAATTTTGACGAAGTTCAATTAGTAAAGAAACAAGTTGTTCTATTATATTTATAGAAGAATATTGATCAAAATTTTCAAATAGACCAAATATTGAACGGAAATCATTGAAGAAATTATCTGCTTTTTGTATAGTTGAAGGATTTATGATTTTTGATTTTCTTATATAATCATTTACTTCATGTGAAAGATCAAATACTTTAGCAAGTGCAATAGAAGTATTAAAATCTTCATCCATAGCTTCAATGAATTCTTTCTTAATATCGTCTATTTTTTTTGTAAGATTAATATCCATTTCACTTTCTTCTTCTTTTTCTGATTGTACCCCTAAATAATACTTAACCAAGAGAATTGTGTTGAAAAGTCTGTCAGCTGTAATTTGAGCTTGGTCAATTGTATCTTCAGTAAATAATATGGGACTTCGATAATGTGTTTGGAGAACGAATAAACGAACAGCATCAGCAGAGTAATGCTTTAGTAAATCGACTATGTTTACAAAATTACCTAGAGATTTACTCATCTTCTCTTTATCAATATTAATATAACCATTATGTAACCAGTAAGTAACAAAAGGCTTTCCTGTAAGTGCTTCAGATTGTGCAATTTCGTTTTCATGATGAGGGAAGATAAGATCTTGACCACCACTATGTATGTCTAATGTCTTACCAAGATACATCATAGACATAGTCGAACATTCTAGATTCCATCCTGGTCTCCCTTCTCCCCATGGTGAAGGCCAATACGGTTCTCCTGGTTTTTTATGTTTCCACAAAGCGAAATCTGCGGGAAATCTCTTATTTGGATTATCAGAGTCTTCTGTTCCTTCTTGCAGTATGTTCTCTATTTTCTGATTTGATAGTTTTCCATACTCCTTAAACTTCCTTACATCGAAGTATACGTCTCCACCACTCTCGTATGCATATCCCTTATCTTCTAATTTTTTTACAAATTCTATCATGGGATTGATATGAAGCATAGCTCTTGGGTGAACAGTAGCAGGCTTGAGATTCAGACTTGCCATATCTCTACGGAAATAACTTAGATACTCTTCTGCAACTTCAAGTACTCCTCGTTTCTCATTATTGGCTACTTCTATCATTCTATCTTCGATATCTGTGAAGTTCATAATATAGTCTACTCTATATCCTCTATATTCCAGATATCTGCGGATAGTATCGAAAGCTACAGCTGATCTAGCATGCCCTAGATGCATGAGACCATTAACAGTTGGACCACAATTGTACCACTTAACAACATTAGGTTCAACGGTCTTGAACTCTTCAAGTTGACGAGTAAGAGTATTATAGATTTTAATCATAAACTTACTTCAAAATCTGCTTAAAAAAGC
>CAZJUB010000204.1:0-1759 GCA_964549075.1 uncultured archaeon
AACAAACCTAAACTTCCTATACAATAAACACATCTGAGAATAACAATTTACTACCTACAACACATCGTATTGGCCATATAACGGTCTCACAATTATATGGAAGTGTGAGTAATATCGTACATGGAAATTCTGCTACAAAATTCATTTTCCGCTCTAGTGAAAAAACAGATTTGATAGCTAAAGCATTGAATTTGGAAGAAGAAGAAATTTCCAAGATTCAAAGTCTTCCGACTCAACACTGTTTCGTGTTAAGTGAAAATTCTACTTCCGCTATTCAAATCAGAACATTAGACTTGACAAATAATCCTATCAGTTACGCTGAATATCAGTCTAAAATGCTGAAGAAATATGGTAGAAGTGCTTTTCCTTTGCTGTATACTAACTTTATAGATATGAGAACAGCAATTTATCAACAAGGAAATCAAAATAAATTTGGTAAAGATAACAGAAGGTCAACAAGTAAAATCGCTGAATATCCACAAGAAAATCTGGATCATTTCCTTGAGAAGGAAGAAGCAGAAGTTAAGGCGATTGAAAAACCTGGATATGCTATTGAACAAGATACTCTGGATCTTATTACTTCAGCTGGAATACTTCCTGAAAATCTTATTTGTGAACGTTTATGTCCTGAAGAAGGTAATAAAAAGACTTGTTTAAAGTATAATATGGCAGCAAAAATAATCAAGTCAACAATAGTAAATGAATGTTCTACAGAAGAAATCTCAAAACTATTGAATGATGAAGAGGAACTAGAATCGATGGTTTCAGCAATTTCAGTTAACAAAAACTTAGAGTATAACTATTTTCTTGTTTTCTGTACAGTAAAAGCACTAGTTCTTGATTTTGCATCGGAAAACATTCTTACTGCTAATGAAGCTTACACAATCCTAACCCGATTCGCCCCCAGATTACACGAAACTGTTCAAACATAATCATTAGAAGAACCACTTTAGATTTTGTTTTCTAAGAGTATTGATTTTTGAGCTTACAATTATAATACATTGATAATACAGACCCCGGGTCTGCAAAAATTTTCACCATCCGAAAAAAGGTGTAGGATATCTTACCACTTAAATATTTAATTATGTGGTAAGACCGGTTTATTCAAAATTTTGGGTGGAGCAGGGAACAATATTTTACGAAAATTCCATTAGAAATTCTGAAAGCAATGTCTAAGATCAAACAATATTATCTATGTTACTCTTAGTCTAAATATAATAATAGACCCCGGGTCAATTTCCAGTGGAAAATATTTATTCTTTAGTTTTGTATCTATCTTTATCAGCAAAGAACTCCATACTTGTATATCCAGCAAATATCTTGGCTGAATGGTTTTCTCCTGGTAAGATATAGAAACGATCACCTTTAGTATAGATTTGTTCTTTTCCTTCTACTGTCAGAGCTATTTTTCCCTCTAACACTATAGCCCATTGTGCACCATGAGCATGAACAGGAACTTCAGCATCTTGGCTAAAATGCATAAAGACAATTTGATGGTTTTTATCTTGAGATAAATAAGCAGTTAATCCAGCTATAGGAATGTCAGCTTCTGGTAAATTTCTGATTGCTTCAGGAAATATATCATTCATAATAATCATAAATTTCTAAAATTAACAGAATAAAAAGATTCACACGGAGAGAAGAGACTATTGTCAAGTTCTTACCACGACAAATTATTTTTTATGGTAAGATTGAACTCTATTTTGATTCTGGGGGGAAGCAATCTTTTTGCACCTACAAAAATAATACGAGAAGAATA
>CAZJUB010000205.1:0-1741 GCA_964549075.1 uncultured archaeon
AAACCGTTAAAACGGTTATCATTTGAAGATGGGTCTCATTAATCCACGACTTAAGAGGCTGTGTTATAATACCATTTCAAGAGCTTTCTTATTTTTTCCCTCGCCTCGAATTTACTATCCTTAATCTCAATTTTTTAATTTATCAGGTTTTATTAATAATGAAAACAAAAAACGACTTTTTATGTTGTTCTCCACTTGTAATTTCCTATTTTTATAAATAAGCTTTCGAATGGTTCAATATTAATTAATCGTTTCAGATTATACACAGTTGTATAAATGTTAATCTCAGTGGACACCTTCTCTTGTCCTCTTAACAATATAGGGATCTTACCCATCAGATATTTTATCGTGCCAAATGGATGCTCCACTATCGCCTTTCTAAGTAACATCTTTTCTTTGCCTATTTTACTGAGCATTTTTGCCTTGTAATCATCTCGCCATTGCTGATTTAAATATCTGTTAATTATCCTCCCTTTCTTTGAACTCGTACATTTATCCCTTAATGGACAATTTTCGCATTCAATACCTTGATATACGTTAACTAGAGATTTATTTTTTAATTTATTCTTTTGTACTAGAACTAATCTTTTTCCCAATGAACACCTATATTCATCTTTCCCCGAATCATATTCAAATTTAATTTCTTCTTTGTCTTTCCTTGTTTGCTCTTGTGATACATATAGCTTTATTCCTTTTTCTTTCTTTTCCGTCTTTTCTATTAAATCCGGCTTACTGTATCCTTTATCTGCTATTGCTTCTTCAGGTACTTGACCTAGTTCTTCCTTTATGGAGTCTATCATTTCTGGTATCTGATCTAAATCAACTTCATCTGTTATTACTTCACTGTCTGCTATCATCTTATTTTCTGCATCTACTGCTATCTGTACGTTATATGCCGGTATCATTCCATCTCTGCTTTTCATCAGTCGTGCTTCTGTATCCGTACTGCTTATCTGTTTTCTGTCTTCTTTCTCCAATATCTCTTTCTGATTCTGCAATTTCTCTACTTGTTTTTGTAATTCTATTATCTTTGATATATACTTTTGATTGACATTTTCTATCCCCTCAACTAGTATTTCATCTATTATATCTTCGCGACTATCATTTTCTGCTATCTTTCCTAAATATTCTTCTATCTTCTTATCTATTCCTTCTAACTTCAATTCTATCTTTTCTTTTGTCAACATATCACGATTTGTATTTGCTTTGACTTTACTGCCGTCTATTACTACTGTTTTTAGTTTTATATATCCATTATCCTTCAGAAACTCTCTGAACTTTTTCGTTACATATTTTATATCTTCTCCATTTTCTTTCCGGTAGTTTGATATTGTCCAGTGATCTGGTGTGAGATTTCCAAGTAGCCAAATTACTTCCTTATTCCTATGGGTTTCTACTTCTAATTTTCTTGAACTGCTTATTCCGTTAAAATATCCGTACAAGTATAGCTTTAGATGTATTGATGGATGATATGCTGACCTTCCAGATTCGTTCTCCCTTTCTTTTTCAAATCTCTTTATATCACTTGATGTTATTGATTCTACTATCTTATCTATTATTCTTACCGGATGTTCTGGCGATATTAAATCATCCAGGCTGCTCATTAAATGATACTGTTGTCTATCTGCTGGTTGTATATACTTCATTGTTCCTTCTAAAATTTTCCTGCAAAACTATTATTTTTTTTCGTGTTTTCATATTAATTTAAATCTACTTGATTAATAATTTTCACACAGCCTCT
>CAZJUB010000206.1:0-1731 GCA_964549075.1 uncultured archaeon
GAGACTGTGTAAAAAGTAAGGAACAAGATTTGAAATAAATTTAAGAAAAAGTATTCAGTAAAAAAATAAAGTAAAAAAATGGAATATATAAGAGGTATTGATAGACAGCAATCCACACTATTCCCAGAAGTAATAGATGACTATATCAGTTATGAGAATCCAGTTCGATTTATAGATGCGTTTGTTGAAGGATTGGATCTAATGGCGATGGAATTTATACATTCAGAAATAAAAGAAACAGGACGACCTCCATATAATCCTAAAGACCCATTAAAGCTACATATATACGGTTATTTAAACAGAATACGTTCGAGCAGATGTTTGGAGAGAGAAACAATCCGGAACATAGAAGTAATCTGGCTATTGAAGAGATTATCCCCAGATCATAAAACCATCAGTGATTTTAGGAGAAACAACACAGAGGCAATCCGTAAGGTATTTAAGGAGTTTATTCAGTTATGCAGAAAGTTGGAATTATTTAGTGCAGAACTGATAGCAGTGGATAGCAGTAAATTCAGAGCTAGTAATGCAAGAGATAGAATTAAAGACCGAAAGCAATTAGAAAAATCGATTGTTCATATAGAAGATTCAATAACAGAATACCTAAAGCAATTAGAGGAGAATGATCAAAAAGATGAGACTAAAAATCAATCCCCCACAGGCAGATTAAACTCGTCAATAACAAAAGAAGAACTTCAGAAGAAGATATCATTTCTAAAGAGAGCAAAAGAAAAACTGGAAGAAGCAAAAGGACAGATTGAAGAGAAGGGGGACAAATCTATATCGCTAACAGACAAGGATTGCAGATTAGTTAAGAACCAGGGAAAGATAGAACCTGGCTACAATGTACACACAGCGGTTGATAGTAAACATTCATTGATATTAGAATATGAAGTAAGTCAAAATGCAGCCGATAACGATCATCTATCAACAATGGCTATAGCAGCAAAGGAAACACTAGAAGTAGAAAAAATAAAAGCGTGTGCAGATGCAGGTTATTTCGACAGCATAGATATAAAAAAATGTGAAGACAATAAAGTAATTTCTTATGTTCCAATTCCTGCACAAAAAGTTTCAAAAAAGAAAAATGTTCCCCAACCGGAATATTATCACGATAAATTCAGGTATGATGAACAGGCTGATAGTTACTGTTGTCCGAAAGGAAACAGACTTCAGTTTTATTATAAAACAAAAAAGCGAGGGAAAAGATATAGAATATATCGAACCAATGCTTGCAGAGAATGTCCTGTTAAAAAAAAATGTACTACCTCACCAAGAGGAAGACATATTGACCGTTGGGAGCATGAGCATTTAATAGAAAGTCTTAGAGAAAGATTATTTATTGAATCACAGATAATAAAAAGAAGAAAATCAATTGTTGAACATCCATTCGGTACAATGAAAAAGGTTTGGGGATATTCAACATTTTTACTTAGAGGAATAGATAAAGTATCTACAGAAATAGCCTTGATGACTCTTGCTTACAATATGAGAAGATCATTCACAATTATCGGGATAAGCGAACTAATCAAAGCATTATAATGTAAAATATTATAACCCAAGTGTCTTAATTTCTAAGAAGCACTGTTTTTTAGAAAAATCTTATGTAAATATTCAAAAAAAATGATTTATTCATACTTAACGACTTTTTTATTCGTGAGTTTTTACACAGTCTCAATAGTTTTGCAGAAATTCGAAATCATTATTTAGTATTTCCAGAGTTTATGCATC
>CAZJUB010000207.1:0-1707 GCA_964549075.1 uncultured archaeon
CACTATTCTTTCAAATCATCAAGAAGTTGTTCTATTTGTGATTTGATAAGAGGATGATCTTCTTTAATTGTTTTCAAAATTGATTCTAAGTCTGCATCAGAGAAATGATCAGTCATGTTATCTACTTATCTAAAAATCTAAATTGAATTAATGAAATTAACATGCTTAGATATACAGATTTGTTATGAAAGAATACTGCTGAATTAATGTATTATGATATAATTTTTATTAACAATCATTCATATTCATACTTTATTACTTCTTGAATTTTAATCAGCAGCAAAGGGATTCTATTCTTACTTACATCCCACACGATTTCAAAATCAATTCCAAAATACTGATGTATTAAGACATCTCTCATTTTTGCTAATTCTTTCCATTCAATCTCAGGATATTTTGTTGTAATATTTTGGGATAATTTTTTTGAAGCTTCTCCAATAATTTCAATGCTTCTTACAAAAGCTCTTTTTAATATCTCAGAAGAAAGAAATTCATCGAAAGTCATATCTTCTAGATGTGTTGTAATGAAATCACATTCATCTTTTATATGCTGTAAATATCCTAAATCATTGTTCAACATAAACCACTTCTTTAAGAATAGAAGGTCCTATATGGGGACTAAGAGCTTCTTTTGTAACCAAATCGACATTAATCTTGAAGAGATCTTCAAGAAAAAAGAGCACTCCCATAAAATTATCAAAAGTCTTCATACCTTTCTCAAATTCAACAAGAATATCTATATCACTAGAAATATCTTGTTCTTCTTTAACAAATGAGCCAAAGACACCGATATTTTTAACTCCATATGACTGAAGAGCAGACTGATTCTTCTTGATTTTTTCGATTATAATAGGGAGTGTCAAAGGTTGTTCCATAAGAGATATTGGAAAAGTAAGAATATAAGCTTATTGAAAAAATAAAGGAATTCCTGAATTTTAGTACTTGTATTCAAAATTTCATCTCTTTACTTTTCAAAAGCTCATAAATAATCTGAAATAAACTCAAAAATTGCATTTATGAAGTCTAAGATATCGTTGATAAAAAACACATAATCTCTGCTCATATGCTAATTACCTCGTTGTAAATTCTCTCTTTTAATTCAGATCTCACTGCTCTTTCTGAAACAATATCTACTTTAATTTGTAGTTTTTCTTCAAGAAAATTAGCTAGTCCTACAAGGTCAAATAAAGAAGCTCCATCAAAAAAACGAACGAGTAAATCAATGTCGCTTAATGAGGTTTGTTCATTTCTAGCAAATGAACCAAAAACACCTAGAATCTTTGCTTTAAATTCATCTGCAATATATTTAGAATTATCTCGGATTTCTGTAATAATTGATTCTAGTTCTCGTTCCATTGTTAGAATTACAGATAAAACTATAAAAACTCTTTTTTTATGAATTACATTAATAAACTCATTAGGATTGCAATCTAAAGCACACTATTCTTTCAAATCTTTAAGAAGTTGTTCTAACTGTGATTTGATAAGAGGATGATCTTCTTTAATTGTTTTCCAAATTGATTCTAAGTCTACATCGGAGAAATGATCAGTCATGATATCTCTCATTCTAGCCATTTCTTTCCACGGTATATCTAACTGTTGCTGCTGAAGTTCTAAAGGAATACTGTTAACTGCTGCTCCTATTATCCCTAAACGTCTTATCACAGAGTCTTGTAGTTGAACTGATTTCCTAAAAGAATGAAGTGA
>CAZJUB010000208.1:0-1691 GCA_964549075.1 uncultured archaeon
GTGAATTCTTCCAATCTTCGTAACCTTGCGGCTGTTGAAGCTCCTCCTGCAACTCCACCTACAATTACTACTTTCTTTGTCATTTTTTCACCGTTTTTCGTTTAAAAATTATTTCAAACTCTCCAATTTCTTCTTTAAAGTTTAACTGTACGACCTTACTTAAACAGTTTTTTGGCAAATGATATATATTAAAAAACAAAAAATAAAATAAAACTGATGCTAATACAATTAAATATAATCATATAATTTAGACAATAAATTAAAGTATGAATAATTATTCATAAGTTATAGAAAACAATTTATAGGTATTCTAAACAAACTCGGCTGATGAAAACCTACATAATGGAAAAGAAAGCTTTCCCTGATTTCATAAATTTACTTAAGAGTAGGGGAAATCTTTTTGGTCCTGTGAAACAGAAGACCAAATATTCTTTTGAACCAATAGAAGATTCTTCAGTTCTAGATTTCGATTATCAGAGAACTATGGTTGGAATAAAGAAATTCTTAACCCCTCCAAGATATAAAACAAAGGTTTTTGATAAAGAAAGAATTGAGGATGTTTTTGAAGGTGATGAAACTAATATAGTCATTGGTGTTCATCCATGTGATATACATTCAGTGAAAATATTAGATAGACTTTTTATGGCGAACATAAAGGATCCATATTATGCTAAGAGAAGAGAAAATCTGATAATCATAGGACATTCCTGCTTACCAGACGATGAATGTCTTTGTCACTCTACTGGAACAGATATGGTTGAAGATGGATTTGATTTATTTCTTACAGATTTAGGTGAATATTATCTGATTTGGGTTGGAACAGATGAAGGGCTTAGTATAACAATTGCAGCTGATGGTTTACTTTCAGAAGAAGTAGCAGAACACAACATTAGAGCATATGTAGCATGGCAAAGAAAACGTGTAACTATGTTTAAAGAAGGAATGCCACACTTCAAATTCATGGTTGATATCATGAATCTTAATTATGACAGTGAAGCGTGGGAGCAATTTGGAGACAAGTGTTTATCATGTGGAACATGTAGTTTAGTATGTCCAACTTGTAACTGCTTTAATGTGAACGATACAATTCTTATGAATGCTGAAGAAGGTTATAGAGAGCGACAACTAGACAGTTGTACTTTACCAAACTATTCAGTTGTTGCAGGAGATCACGATTTTCGACCAAATAGAATTTCAAGATTGAAGTTGTATTATACTCACAAATTGATGGATTACATTGGAAAATGGGGGCAACCAGGTTGTGTAGGCTGTGGAAGATGTGTAACCTATTGTCCAGTAGATATTAATGTAGTTACAGTATCTAGTGCATTGTTTGGAGAAGTTTGTGAAACACAGGAGGCGTGTGAAGATTGATAACAAGTGAGAAAATGAATGAGGAAAATACCTACGAAAGTTTTCCAGTAGAGATACTTGGTATGAAAGATTTAACTAGTGATACTAGATATTTCAAAGTAAAGTGGTTAAGTAAAGAAAATAAATTTACTTTTAAACCTGGGCAATTTGTTTTATTCTCAATTCCTGGTGTCGGAGAAGCTACTTTCTCCTTATCTTCCCCACCTACTAGAACAGATTTTATTGAATTTGGTATGATGAGAGTAGGAACTTTTACAGAAGCTTTATTCTAACTATAAGAAGGAGATATCTTCCATATGAGAGGTCCATATGGCAAT
>CAZJUB010000209.1:0-1629 GCA_964549075.1 uncultured archaeon
TAACATGTATTCCTTTCATTCCAACAAATTCAGCTACTTCTACATCTTGTTCCCAATCATCTCCTATCATAATACAGTCTTCTGCTTTTACTTTCAGCCTATCTAGAGCATGAAGGAAGATGTGGGGATGAGGTTTTTCTTCTCCCGCTTCCTCAGAGGTGATTACAGCTGTAAAATAATTATCCAGATTTAACTTGTGAAGTTTTCGAAACTGAATTTCAGCATCCATATTAGTGATAACAGCAAGTTGACATCCTTTTTTCAAAAGATTGGAAAGAGTTTTTTCTAGTCCCTCAAAAGGTTCAATACGACCAATAAATCTATCCCAATAACGTTGAGTTAATTCTGCAATATGATATGGCTGTGGTGAGTGAAAATCCTTTTCAACCATACCCTGAAAATAGAGCACTCTGGAATGACTACCTACTGTACCTTGTAGAAAACGTTTTACATTCTTTCTACTTTGCTTATACTTCACATAGAATTGATCAAAATCATCATCAGCTATTGTTGACCAATAATCGTATGCACCATGCAAACCAGCGTTGTGGCCATCCTTATATGAATACAGAGTTCCATCAAGGTCAAAAAAGATAGTTAATTTCATAAGATAAAGAATACCTTTGGCTATTTTAATTCTACTTTATCAAATTCTTTTCTATTTTTGCAATTAAAAAGATCAACCTTAGACAAGAATTAGAAAATCAAGAATGAATTTTCTACTTATAAGCAAATAAAAGAAAAAGAAAAGAATTCTAGAGTTATTAGTTTAACCCTAAAATATGCCCCTCGTCAGTGTAGTCCATTTTCTCTGCTGCTGGAATTGGAGGTAATCCAGGCATCAAGAACATACTACCACAAACAGGAACAATGAATCTGGCTCCAGTATACAATCTTACCTCATCAACATTGAGGATCCAATCAGTAGGAGCTCCCATCATACCAACCTTGTCTGTTAAACTCAGCTGAGTTTTGGCCATACAAAGTGGGAAATCTGCATGTCCTTGGGCTTCGATAGCTTTAATGTCTTGAATAGCTTGAGGACTATACTCAATATCTTTAGCTCCATAGATTTCTTTAGCTATTTTCTCAATCTTGGTTTTAATAGAATCTTTCAGTTCGTAAATATACTTTACATCACCAGCTCCTTTTTCTACAGCTCTAAGGACGGCTTCAGCAAGTGCGACACCACCTTCTCCACCTTTCATGAAGACTTCACTAACAGCGGCTTCAACACCAATCTCTGCACATTTATCTTGAATCCACTTAATTTCTTTATCAGAATCAAAGGGGAAACGGTTGATAGCAACAATTGGTGGAATGTTGAATTTATTAAGCATATTGTCAAGGTGTTTAGAAACGTTGGAAAAGCCTTTTTCCATTGCTTCGAAATTCTCATTTTTAGCTTCATCAAGGTTAGTGACACCACCATGGAGTTTAAGAGCACGAGCAGTGATAACAAGGACGACAGCACTAGGGATAGTACCATATTGACGGGCAACAATGTCAACGAATTTTTCAAAACCTAGATCAGCAGCAAAACCACCTTCAGTCATTGCATAATCAGCAAGTTTCAAAGCAAGTTTGGTACCGATGACAGAGGAGTTACCGTGTGCAATATTGGCGAAA
>CAZJUB010000210.1:0-1626 GCA_964549075.1 uncultured archaeon
CAAAACGTAAAATCGATTGAGCTATAGATTTATTAAACCTACCAATTCTTGTTCTTCCAAGATGAAAAAATCAATAATACTAGCTACAGCTATTTCAGTTTTAGTTCTTACTGGTACAGCTTTAGGCGTTTATTTTGGTGTATTCTATACTCCTGGAGAAGTCGATAACGATGTTGTTTTAACTTTAATTGGTAACGAGAATACCGAGACTTACACTTTGACTGAAATCAAAACTTTTGATAATTATACTGGATATGGCGGTACTAAAAATGCTGTTGGAACAATTGGTAATTACAACCAATATGTTGGAGTTCCAATTTTGTCATTACTTGATGATATTGGAGGAATGACAGGCGAAGATTATTATCTTAGGGTTACTGCTAGTGATAACTACATCCAAGATTATACTTATTCTATGATCAACGGTAATGTAACTACCTATGATAATCAGACTGGTGTAGATTTAGGTTATAATATTCTCAACATGGTTCTAATTTATGAGATTGTTGGAGAAGGTCCTGTTACTGATGGACCCCTAAGAATAGCTTATCTCTCTCCAGAAGGCTATCTAACTGACTCTAATTTATGGGTAAAACTTGTAGTCAAGATTGAGTTAATACCAATTTCTATTGCCTTGACATTAATCGGAAATGGAAATACAAAAACCTACACTTTAGATGAAATACTAGCTTTCGAGAATTATACTGGGTATGGTGGTACTAAAAATTCTATTGGAAACATTGCTAATTACAATCAATATGTTGGAGTTCCGATTTTATCCTTACTAGATGATATTGGTGGTATGACAACTGATTACATTCTTAGAGCTACTGCAAGTGATGACTACACCCAAGATTATACTTATTCTATGGTAAATGGAAATGTAACTACCTACGATAATCAAACTGGTGTAGATTTAGGTTATAATGTTCTCAATATGGTTCTAATTTATGAGATTGTTGGAGAAGGTCCTGTTACTGATGGACCCTTAAGAATAGCTTTTCTCTCTCCCGTGGGTTATCTTACTGATTCCAATTTGTGGGCAAAACTTGTCGTTAAGTTAGAGTTAATTCTGGTATAATAACCTAAATTTGATTTTTTTCTTATATGCTCTTTTTGAGCTTTTATTTTCATATTTTATCTAAATACAATCGTTTCCTCAATAATTTGATTTTTTAAAGGCATAATAAATTATAATTTATTGATGGTGTACAAATGGTTAAGATTTCTAAAGAAAATGTAAAGTATCTTTCTTTTGAAGGAGGAGGAGGAAAAGGTGTTGCTTACTTGGGTGCTATAGAGGTGATGGAAGAATTAGGTATTTTATCGTATGTTAGTAAGCATCTAGATAACAGGATTATTGATAGACTTGATCCTGAAAAAATTAAAGGCATATCTGGAACTTCAGTGGGATCAGTAGTTGCTCTTTTACTCGCCTGTGGCTTTAAACCAAAGGAGATGGAAGCTATGTTAATGACAGAACTTGGTCTTAATATCTTAGATACAGTCGAATTTGGTAAAATGCCTACCATATACTCTGAAAATTTTCCGGATATCACAGTTAAAGATCCAAGATTTGAGGATCCTGATAAATTCATGACAACTTCATGGAATGATTTTATAAAA
>CAZJUB010000211.1:0-1618 GCA_964549075.1 uncultured archaeon
ATCCTCTTATCAAATCACAAATAGAACAACTTCTTGATGATTTGAAAGAATAGTGAGTTTTAGAATGTAATCCTCGTTAGTTTATTATTGTAATTCATAAAAAAAGAGTTTTTATAGTTTTATAAGTGTGATTTTATGATTGATATGACAACAGTTTCTCTAGAAAGATCTGTAGCTCTAAATTTAATAAATTATAAGCTTAGAAATATCCAAAAGGAAATCTCTAAAATACTTGAGAAATATTCAGAAAGTTCTATAGATAGTTTTCTAGAAAAATCCTCATCCGGAGAAATAGATGAAGCAGAGAACGATGCAATTGATCTTAAACAGCTAGTTCTTGAACAACAGAAACTGCAAAAACTTCTTGACAGCTTGTAGAGGAATGAATTTTGAACTATTCAACTAAGCTTTTTAATGCTTTTAATTTAATCTTTCAAGAGCTTTCTCAGTATATTATGACATTTTCTTTTGATGAAGAAAGACCAGTATTAAAAATAATTCTTCTTAAAACAGCAAAATCATGAATTGGGTCCAACTAAAATTATCACTTTCAGAACAACAACTAAATTGATGGTTCAAAAAATAGCTGAACTGATAGATGAAGAGAACAAAGATGAGATTGAGCTTTTCGTTACTCATGATTGGGTACTTGTACTGTACTAAGTAAAATTCTTGACATTTATGATGACGATTTTCCTTGGCCACAATACTTCGAAGCAGTACTTGTTGAAAAAACTGAAAATAGATTGAAAATAAATTATAAAGAATGTGGCGCAAAGAGAAGTAAATCTCCTGAATTTTAGAAATAATTTGTTCTTTTCCTTTTTTTAAATCTCTGTGATAAAGTAAGATAGATTATTTTCTCTTCTTGATTAAGATTACAATACTCATCGACACACTAGGTATAATGATGAGATATAGAAGATTACTATATTCTTGTATTGACGGATGAACTGTGACAATTATAGTATCAAAACCAATGTTTCCAGCTTGGTCTTCTGCATATAAAATATATTCATGCTCTCCATATAGTAATCCAGCTGTTGCTAAACCTATAGGACCCATTTGATCGTTCCATACATTGCCTGAAACATATTCTCCATTGTGAAATATTGAAAAATTCTTCGGATGGATGTCATAGAGTGTCCATTGCATTAAAGCATTTTCTCCGAAATTTATATCTAAATCTGCTGATCCTACAACTACTGGATCGATAGAATCTAGTATATAATACCAATAATCGCTCCACGGACCAGTATTTCCAGCTTCATCTACTGCTCTTACTCTCCAAATATAATTCTCATCAAGTATGTAAGTATGCCACATGTAGCTTGTTTCTACACTAGTTCTATCAGTTCCCCAACTTAAATCTGCTCTCTTGAATTGTATGGTGTAACTAACAGCACCTTCAACTACATTCCACATTAGAGTAGGCATCATATTATTTGAGATAGTTCCATTGGTAGGTGCAAGAAGAAGTGTTTCATCAGGAGCTACAGTATCAATAGTGAAAATTCCCAAGTCACTCCATTCTCCCCATTCACCTGTTGAATCATTTGCTCTAACATACCAGGTATATTCTCCATTCTCTAGTTCCCAAGACTCATAGCTTGAAGAT
>CAZJUB010000212.1:0-1583 GCA_964549075.1 uncultured archaeon
GAGGGCTATAAGATTCAAGTGCTATATTCTTGCTTCTACAATAATCTCTCAGCTTCCTTTGATAAAGAAAAGGATGGTATTCTACTTGATTCACAGCTGGTTCCACTCTGCACTCTTCTAGAAGCTCGTCCAAATGTTGTATGGTATAATTACTTACTCCTATTGCTCTACATAATCCTTCTTCATAGAGTTTTTCAAGAGCTCTCCATGTTTCACTACGTAATCCTTCAACGGGCCAATGGACTAAATATAAATCTACATATTCAATATCTAGCTTCTTCATACTTAAGTTAAAAGCTTTGAGAGTTTTTTCATATCCATGATCAGAATTCCAGACCTTGGTAGTAACAAAAATCTCTTTTCTATCAATAGAGCTTTCACGAATTGCCCTCCCCACACTTTCTTCATTGAAATAAAAAGCTGCAGTGTCAAAGTGTCGATATCCAGCTTCTAAAGCAAATTCAATCGCTTGAAGAGCTTGTTTTCCTTGGTCAGCTAAATAAGTTCCCAAACCTAAAATAGGGATTTCGACTCCATTATTTAATTTTATTTTTGAATTAATGTTAAGACTCACACTATCACTAATAAATTATAGGAATGATGAAGGATTTTAATTTTTTCTAATGACAATTTCTTCAAAGAGAGTTATAGAATAGCAAAGTGATTCTATCCTCAGGCATACATAGATCAATCTAGTATTTTTTTTCTGGAGATAAACGTTCCTTTCTTACACTTTCCCACCAGTTGTCCAGAACTTCACCATCATAAACATAATCAGTCACGATTCTCCACTCATCTCCCTCTTTCTCTACTCCAGCGAACATATTCCTAGTCTTATAATTAGCACTGACAACTATAGCCCTGTTACCTTGTTCCTTCTCAATGTATGCCAGATGGTATCCGCCATTAGCTCTCACCCTAATGTATTCAGGATGATGTTCATCTATTCCTTTCTCATACTCCATCGCGTTCATATGAGCGATATGGTATGGTAGTCCATGTTTCATCAGCTCAGCTTCGATTATCTCATGTGCAATTGTGCCAAGGAGCTTCTCATGACGATCCTTGTAGAGACCATCTTTAGGTTCAGTTGTCTGTTGAGCGACTAAGACAACATCATCACCATATTCCCAGTCTATACCATAATCTTTTGCAGCATATTTATTCATGCCACCAATAGACTTGTCACCATGAATTGCTTTATTGGTAAAAACCACTCGATACTGGTAAGGTTTTATCGCAAGATCATTGTAATGAGGAAGTGTAATCTTCCCTAGATCAATATCAAAGTGGATAGGTTTTCCAGTTTTATAATCGAGGACATCAAAACTCATAAATCCATACTTTATCTTAGAACTAGATCTTAATGTAGGTTTTTCCATATATCAAAAATAAAATTGAAATATAAATCTTATATGTTAGATGATAATTTCGGAGTGTTACTTCGTAATTTACGTATATTATTTGATATAACATTTTAATTTTAATTTGTGTCCAGTAGAAATTATGGTAAGACCTTATTGTATAGTCGTAGTTCTTGGATTATAACCTTACCGCAAAGAAAAGCAACCTTACTGCAAGGT
>CAZJUB010000213.1:0-1581 GCA_964549075.1 uncultured archaeon
CTGTCATAACAATGGTGATGCTTATCTAATACAACAAGGATTAACATTTCCGGATATTGAAATTGATGATTTGCCTGAGAGTAGATTTGAAAATAAGGGCATAATGAAACAGATGGTTAGACTTCAGAGTTACAGACAATTGTATAATGCCTTAACAATTTGTGTTTTCTATAATCCACCACCACCTCTAATTGCTAGTCTATTAGGATTGGCAACAAACCAAGATTATACACCTGAAGATTTAATATTTCTTGGAGATAGGATTTATGCACTCAAAAGGATCATTAATTTAAAACTAGGATGGAAACCTGAGCTTCAAGTTCTCCCAGATGTAATGAGACAAAAGTTAGAAGGTCCAACAGAAGGACACATACCAGATGTTGAACTGCAACTGAAAGAATGGTACAAGTACAGAAACTATAATCCAGAAACAGGATGGCCTAATAAAGAAGAGTTAGAGCGATTAGAACTTGCAGATTTACTACCAATTTAATTACTTTTGTAATTAAAAAACATCTAAATAGTATTATTAGATAAAAAATAGTTAAGGGTTGATTAGATGTCTAAAGATTCAGCTATAGAAGAGGCAATGTTCGATGCTTTATCTAATCCCCTTAGAAGAAAGATTCTTGAGTTTATTGATGAAATTGGAGGAGCAACTTACACAGATTTAACTGAAAATTTTGAACTCAAATCTGGACCACTTTATTATCATTTACGTCAGATGAAAAAATTCGTATATCAAGGCGAAAACAAGGTATATCTCTTAACTGATGATGGAACAAAAGCTCTCAACATCTTCAAAGGGAAGAAAGAACCAGAATATGAAATCTTCGAGATGCCAGAAAAACCGGATGTTTTCAGTATAGGTAAATTTAGCTTATTGCCAATGGTGAAATTTTTTGCAAAGAATCCTATTCATTCGTTCATAGAATTCATAATTTTAGCAGGTTTTAGTGTCTTCATCGGTTGGAATAGTGACATATTAATTGTTGGTAATTTTGTACTCTTTTATGATGTTCCACTTTGGGTAGGTTACGTTAGTCTCTTAGCTAGCTGGATATTCATAGCAGGATTTTCTGAGCTCATATCTAGATTTATCTATAAGAAAAAGAAGCACACATTTGCTCTAATTAATGTGATCAACTTGATTTTTATTCCTTCATTTTTGTTTACAATTATTGTAGGTATCATTGGGTGGGCTAGTGATACAACTTTAGTTGTTCCATCTATCGTTCTTTTAGTGCTTCATGGATTATTCCAAATATGGAGTTTTCTGATAATTATAACTGCAGTGGGGGAATTGAAAGAACTTACAATTGAGCGATCTGCAATAATTTCTATGATTGTTAGTTACACGCAAATTTTTACCTTAATTTTCATTCTTTTGTAATCACACTTTTAGATAGTCGTTAGAAAGCCTTTAAGCTCAAACTTACACAAAATTGTAGGAAAAAATATGCTGTTTTATAGTAAAAACAACAATTCGGAGTAAGTTAAGCTATTAATCATTACCAAGCAAGATTAAAACCACAATAAAAACGGTGTTCAACACAATGAAAACAGAACAAAAATTCAAAC
>CAZJUB010000214.1:0-1562 GCA_964549075.1 uncultured archaeon
ACGAAATGGACTATTTTGACTTGGAAACTGATACTTTCAATGTTTTTACTAAGCTCTGTTTAGACCAATTCAAAGATTTTAACATACCTTTACATCTCAACTGGTTAGCTACCATACCTACAGGACCTCATATGATAGGAAAATTTACTTTGAAAGCATTTGAACGAGATTTGGCTAAATCCATGTTTACAATCGATATGGACCCTAGATGGGTGAAAAAAGCAGCAATGATTGATCCTAAAATAATGGGTATGTATATGCAACATCTCCAGGAACAAACAGAAGCGCTAGTAAAACAAGAATTCCCATTTATAGAACTTTTATTCACTACTGGAGTCTTAATAGAAAAATCCTTCCAGATGATACAAGCATTAAGAAATAAAGGGAATCTCAAAGCAATAATTCATGGAGGAACTCCTCTCAATAATGAAACCCTGAAGGTACTACGCGAAGATATGGGACTTCCTGTTTTAGGATTCTATGGCCAAAGCTTGTTTGGAACAGCTTTTGAATCTCCTGACCATGATGATTTTAACCTTGATTATTATAGTCACCCACGAATGAATATGTTTGTAGTAGCTGACGAAAACGACATCTCCTCAAGAGTTAATTATGGTGAGATGGGTACTGTCGTTTCTCAACGAATTAGTCCCGAGACAGTTATACCTGCTTTAGTGCAAAATGGCGACCTAGCGACTCTGGTTAGACCAAGAGGTAAATTCAATTATACTGATGGAGTACGAAATGTGCATAGAGATCTCTCTAAAGGTCAACAGATGGGAGTTTACTAACTCCACCATCCTTTATTTATTTCAACCTTAGGGAGGTTGTATTTTTAATTTTTTATTCTATTATAGATATGAAATTAATTGTTAAACTCTATAAATGCTTTCTTTCATAAAATAGACTCCTTCCTATACCTTTTGATAGTAATTAATTCTTCCATTTTTAATGAAATCTTTGATATAAATTTAATTAAGAAAAAAAAGAAAAAAGTAATTGTTAGATATTTTTTCTTCTTAATCTATATACTATCAAAATTATCATTGATATGCTTCCAGCAAGAAAAGATAACTTTGATAACAATACCATTTTCTTCTATAAAAAAAGGTTACTACCTTCAAAGAATATTAAATTTAACTAATTTTGCTCTTGTTTCTCATTTTCAACCTAGGGAGGTTGGTTTTTCTTTTATCAATCTTAATGTGTTAAAATTCTTTTTCAATATTTGTAGTTACTGAAAATGACCAAAAATTCTAGAAATTGTTTAAATAAGATAAATATAAGTTAATAGAGGTCTAAAATGTCATTTGATTTGATAAAACGACAATCAAAATTAAACCATAAGAACTCAAACAAAAAAGAAGGTTTACCTCAAGATTTTCTCTTTTTCAATAAATCAACTAGTGAAAATATTCTTATGTCTGATAATCAAGAAGTACATGTTTTCTATTCTTTAAAACACTCTAATTCCAACCATCCTACAATAATTTTTATTCAAGGTTTGGGTCCTGAGATTTACTCCTGGACTGAGTTATGGGATCAATTATTTGTTGACCACA
>CAZJUB010000215.1:0-1547 GCA_964549075.1 uncultured archaeon
CCCTTTCTGGAAAGTGTCTCAGATTAAACTAAAAATCTAATTCCAATGTAAGGAATGCTTAAATATTTGTTAAATGTTAACTTGAAGTTGGGAAAGAGCATATGAAAAAAACTGTCTCTCTAGTTGTAATAATTCTTCTTAGTTTGATTCTATTCCATTCTCAGAAAATAGAAGCGAATATAAAAGCAGGAAAACAATATCAGTATTTTTGGACTACATTTTCCAATTTTACTTATGATGGCGAATCATACCTTGCATTAAAAGAAAGTAATTACATTATAGAAATATTATCTATTGTTGAAGAAGATGTACTTATAGTGAAGATAGTAGCTGTAGGTGGTGTACAATTTAAAATAGAACATTTATATTCTATAGACAGTATGCCTTCTATTTACCCGAGTATTTATGGTTCACCTTACTTCTTGAACAAAGATGATTTTGGTGCATTTTATGCGCATTGGTTAGATTCCTATTCTGAATATCCATTTTTAATTGACTGTTCTGCAGAGAAACGAGTTTTTACATATTCTTCACTATATCCCAATTCTTCTCATAATATTGGTTCTAGTCATGTCGATTCAGGAATTCCTGATACTATCTATGATTTCGGAGATGAGACAAAAATATATAGATGTGAATACACAAGAGACGGAGTTCTAAACTATCAAAGGATTGAAAATATTTTCAAAGGAATAGTATCTGAAGAATATTCGTTAGATATTTTGTCCCTTAAAGATGTAAAATCAACCAATAATATCTCTATTATTCTTATTTTTTGTTCTTTAGTAACGATCTCAACAGTTTTTTTGATAATTAAACGTAGGAGGACTTCTCAATGAAGTCCCGAAAATACTTCCTATTTATTGTTATTCTATTGTTATTTACAACTACCTTTAGAATATTAATCGCAGATCAAAATTATGAAGATGAATACAAGTTTCAATTTACTATTGATGAATGGACGCAAATTTCAGGATATAACAATAATTCGTTCTTTTATACGAGCCAATCATTACTAAAAGTTATTAGCTATACTGATGATAATATTACTTATCTTGAAAAAGATAATTCTGGGATTTATATTCAAGTTTATAATTTCTCTCTGACTGAGTCTTTCCCATATATAGGACCTGTTGGTTTCGATTTTATTAATGCAAATCAGATGCAACATTATTATGATTTATGGAATAATCAAGAAAATCTTACTGAAGCATATTATCATATAATTGGTGTTGGATATACGACTGATGAAAGATACGCTGAAAATTTCATTTTTAAAGCAAATCTTTCCACTTACCTAGAAAATCAAGTTGTTGATTATATTTATGATACACATGAAGAGGACGTAGCTGATATAATAGATAATTTTACTCTTAGTCTTCAAATTTATGTAGAATATGATTTAGTAGGTGTACTCAAAGAATTAAAAGAAATCGTTACAATAGACGGTTCTATCATACAAACAATGCAAATAACATCAAAACAAAGAGTAGATAATTTTGGTGATTTAGAACTAATAGAAGAAACTTCTCTTACGAATTTATTTT
>CAZJUB010000216.1:0-1531 GCA_964549075.1 uncultured archaeon
TCTCAGATTAAACTAAAAATCTAATTCCAATGTAAGGAACGTTTAAATATTTGTTATATGTTAACTTGAAGTTGGGAAAGAGTGAATGAAAAAAACTATATCTTTAGTTGTAATAATTCTGTTTAGTTTGATTCTATTAAATTCTCAGAAAATAGAAGCGAACATAAAAGTAGGAAAACAATAACAGTATTTTTGGACTACATATTCTAATTTTACTTATGATGGCGAATCATACCTAGCATCAAAAGAAAGTAATTACGTCATAGAAATATTGTCTATTGTTGAAGAAGATGTCCTTATAGTGAAGATAGTAGCTGCAGGTGGTGTACAATTTACAATAGAACATTTATTTTCAATAGACAGTATGCCTTCTATTTACCCGAGTATTTATGGTTCACCTTACTTCTTGAACAAAGATGATTTTGGTGCATTTTATGCGCATTGGTTAGATTCCTATTCTGAATATCCATTTTTAATTGACTGTTCTGCAGAGAAACGAGTTTTTACATATTCTTCACTATATCCCAATTCTTCTCATAATATTGGTTCTAGTCATGTCGATTCAGGAATTCCTGATACTATCTATGATTTCGGAGATGAGAATAAAATATATAGAAGTGAATACACAAGGGACGGAGTTCTAAACTATCAAAGAATTGAAAATATTTTCAAAGGAATAATATCTGAAGAATATTCATTAGATATTTTATCTCTCAAAGATGTAAAATCAACCAATAATATCTCTATTATTCCTATTTTTTGTTCTTTAGTAACGGTCTCAACAGTTTTTTTGATAATTAAACGTAGGAGAATTTCTCGATGAAGTACCGAAAATACTTCCTATTTATTGTTATCCTGTTATTATTTACAACCACTTTTAGATTAATAATCGCAGATCAATATTATGAAGATGAATATAATTTTCAATTTACTATTGATGAATGGACACAAGTTTCAGGATATAACAATAATTCGTTCTTTTATACAAGTCAATCATTACTAAAGGTTATTAGCTATACTGATGATAATATTACTTATCTTGAAAAAGATAGTTCTGGAATTTATTTTCAAGTGTATAACTTCTCTCTAACTGAATCTCTCCCATATGTAGGACCTGTTGGTTTCGATTTTATTAATGCAAATCAAATGCCACACTATTACGATTTATGGAATAACCAAGAAAATCTTACTGAAGCATACTTTCACATTATTGGTGTTGGTTATACAACTGATGAAAGATACGCTGAAAATTTTGTTTTTCAAGCAAATCTTTCCATTTACCTAGAAAATCAAGTTGTTGATTATATTTATGATACACATGAAGGGGACGTAGCAGACATAGTAGATAGTTATACTCTTACTCTTCAAATCTATGTAGAATATGATTTGGTAGGTTTACTCAAAGAATTAAAAGAAATCGTTACAATAGACGGTTCTATCATACAAACAGTACAAATAACCTCAAAACAAAGAGTTGATAATTTTGGTGATTTAGAACTAATAGAAGAAACTTCTCTTACGAATTTATTTT
>CAZJUB010000217.1:0-1506 GCA_964549075.1 uncultured archaeon
CAATAGAAGCCTGTGTAGAAGGAATAATGAAACAACCTAGTAATAAGAAATATAATACTATCGAGAATATTTTTATGATTTTCATGGAATTTAACGATAAATTTCTACTAAATATACTTTTTGCCTTTCTTTTCTATTTCTTCAATATCCAATTTCATTAAATATTGTACAATATGCTTCTTATACCCCATTTCTCTGTTAATTGCTAACATGGCTTTGTTATTATTTGCATTACCAGTTTCAATATAGTCTATCTCTGGATATTTCTCTTTGATGTAAAAAAGCATCTCTGCTTTCAATCTTTTTCCTAGCCCTCTTCCTCGATATTTTGGGAGTACGCCTGTCATCTCTTGTTCTATCATGTTAGGTACAAATTTGTTGTAAAAAATCTCTGTAAAGCCACTAATTGTACCATTTTCCTCTTTTGCAATTTTAGTAATCCAAGTATAACCTTTATCTTTGAAGTATTGCTCATTATATCTTCTGCTTTCAGGAGAAACTTTGACTCCCTGATAATCACCTGTTTCATAATCAGGCGCTTGGTTCTCCGTGACAGTGTATAACTGAACGAATTCCTCAATATTTTCTTCTGGAACATCTTGAAAGGTTTCTATCTTTACATCTTTAGTTCTCTTTTCTCCTTCCTCACACCATTTCTTTATCTTTTCCCAGTTAATATCTTTATAGTATAATCTATTCAATGCCCTATCAGATGCTACGATTCCACCATAATGTTCAACAAATTTCCTTCCAGCTTCCAAATTAGTAAAAGTTTGAAAAGTTTCTTTTCCTAATTCTTTTGCTTTTTCCACTAGCATTTGTAAAAGTTGAGAACCTATTCCTTGTCTTCTTAATCCTTTCTTTACACTGATAGTCATATCAGCTATATTTTTCATAGTTTCATACATTGGTGAATTCTGATTTGGGTAACTTAACCTTGCATAACCAATTATATCATTTGATTCTGAAAATACAAGCCATCTGAAAATAGTGTATTCAGAACTTGGTTCTAGAATCGCTTTTTTGAACAATTCATAAGGTATAGCAGGATCGTTTGGATTGATTTCTTTTTGACACTCTTTTTCGAAATCTAAATATTTATCTAGAATAGTTTCATCAACTTTATCAGGAAAGAAATCTCGAATTTGCATAATAAGAGTAAAACTTTAGGACTTTTATCTTTTTATCGGTTACAGTAAATATTTTTCTGATATATTGCTACCTTTAACCTTATATCTCTCAAATTCTTCTTCTAATCATGATTGGAGAAATTAACAAAGAAATGCTTCAAGCAATGTTTGCTACTATCCCTATAGAATTCTCAATAGTAGATGAAAATGATGAAGTAATAGCTTGGAATAAACATGAGACAAGAATTTTCAAACGTCCTCTAGGCGTAATGGGGCGAAATGTGAGAAAATGCCACCCTAAACATAGTCTTGATAAGGTGCTAACAATAATAAACGAGATGAAAGCTAATAAAAGAGATAAAGCTAGATTCTGGAT